>CAZITT010000001.1:0-46775 GCA_964542235.1 uncultured Muribaculaceae bacterium
AACTCCCACTATAACCTTGGGAAGGTCATGTTCTACCATTAAACTATATCTGCAAATATTAATTATATTGATATTATAACATTACTTTAATAATTTTAAAAATATTTATTTAAATATCTAGGTTGATTAAATAAATAAATATGATATAATGATTTATATGATAGGAAAGGAGATTTATAAATGATGAAACTTAAAAATATTTTCTTTATTTCAATACTAGTTTTATTTTCATTTATGCTTACTGGTTGTAATGAAAAAGAAAAATTAACAACTGGCAATTTTAAAACTAAAATGGAGGAACAAGGCTATATTGTAACTGATGCAACTAATCAATTTGATACTACTACCATTGATACAGTATATATTGGAGTAAAAAATAATTATCAAATTGAGTTTTATACCGTTCCAACTGATTCTCAAGCTATAACAGCTTTTGAACAAAATAAAACTAATTTTCAAGTAAATAAAACTGATACAAGTATTGAAACTTCATCTAGTAAGGATAATTATGCAAAATATACATTAGAAACTGATACAACATACTATATTACATCTAGAGTTAATAATACTTATATATTTGTAAAAACTGACAAACAAAATAAAAGTGATGTTGATGAAACTTTAAAAAATTTGGGTTATTAAAAGATAAAAATTTTATCTTTTTTTATGTTATAATTTAACATAGGTGGTTGTATGAAATCCAAAATAATTAATTTTTTAAAAATATATAAATTATATATTATTTGCCTTATAATAACAACATTTTTAGTTTCCTTAATATATATAATTAAAGGAGTTACTCCTTTTGGTAAAAATTCTTTATTAATTATTGATTTTTATCATCAATACGGCCCTTTATTTGGTGAATTATATGATAGAATAATTAATAAGTTAAACGTTTTATATTCTTTTAATTTATCACTAGGCTTACCTTTTTTTAGAAATTTTTTAAATTGCTTATCTAGTCCATTTAGTATAATTATTTTTTTGTTTAATAAAACTCAGCTGATAACTTCTCTTTCTTTAATAATCGGTTTAAAAATAATATTTTCTTGTGCTACTATGACTTATTATTTGTCAAAAAAAATTAATACTAAAAATATTTATTTGGTATTATTTGGACTATTATATGCTTTCTCTTCTTATTTTATTGCTTATTACTGGAATATTATGTATCTTGATGGATTAGTGTTTTTTCCTCTTATAATTTTAGGAATAGAAAGATTAATTGATGAAAATAATTATATGTTATATATAGTTAGTCTGCTAACAATGATTGTTGCTAATTATTACATAGCTTATATGATATCTATATTTTCTTGTTTATATTTTTTAGCTTATTATGCTTTAAAAACTTTATCTTTTAATGTTAAATATTTTCTAAAATACTTGGGTAAATTTATTATGTATTCTTTTATAGCAGCTGGAATAGCAGGATTATTTTTAATACCTTTAATCTATAGTTTTCATTCAATAAGTGCTACTGGTAGCAGTTGGCCTACATCTCAATATTATTTATTTAGTTTGAAAGAATTTATAATTGGCCTTTTTTCTAATGTTAAATATACTATTTTTGCTAGTGGTATTACTAATGCTCCTAATATTGGTTGTGGTGTTTTAATTTTATATTTATCTATTTTATTTTTTGCTAATCCTAAAATAAAATTAAAAGAAAAAATAATATATTTATCTATTTTAGCAATATTAACATTATCTTTTGCTATCGCTCAAGTAGATTATGTTTGGCATGGATTTCATGTTCCTAATGATGTTCCTTATCGCTACTCTTTTATATATTCATTTATCCTAATCGTATTAGCTACTATTTCTTTATTTAAAATAAAATATGTAAAATATATATATATATTAGGAAATTATATAGTAATTAGTGTGATAGCAATTATAATATATCTAACTAAAAATATTAATTTTTCGGACAATACTTTAATTATTAATTTAGTATTATTATCACTTTATTTTCTTTTTATAACAATTTATGTTTATTATCCTAAACTAAAAAAAATAATATTTATATTATTTTTGATAACAGTTAGTGGTGAAATTTTTATTAATATTAATAAAAACTGGACATATTTATATGAAAAAAATCAATTCTACGATCAATATGATGTAATTACTAAAACTCTTAATAAAATAAAGGAAAATAACAAATCAATGTATCGTATAGAACAAGTATATTTTAATTCTTATAATGATCCATCGTGGTACAATTATTATGGTCAAATGGGCTTTAGCTCAATGATATATGAAAATCTTGCTTATTTAGAGTATAGCTTAGGAATGCCCTCTAATGAAATAAACAGTTTTAATTATAAACAAACAACTCCTATTCATGATTTAATGTTTAATATTAAATACTTTATTGGCGATAATTTTGATAATTTAAATTATGAATTATATTTCGAAAATGAATATCTAACTGTTAATAAAAATAATTATAATGTTGGTTTAATGTTTGGTGTTAATAAAGATATATTAAATTGGAACTATGACTTAGAAAATCCTTTCTTAATTCAAAACGATTTTATAGATAAAGCAACTGGTATCAAAGATATTTTATATAAATTAAAAGTTGCCAATGAAATAGTAGCATTTCAATCTGATGATGAAATTATTATTAAATATGAAATTGATAATATTAATAAAAATATGTATATTTATAACAATGATTATAATGTAAACTACTTCATTATAGATAATGTCTTATATCAAAAGTATGATGATGAAGACATCACTATTATAGAAAAAAATTTAGATATAGAAATAAAAGAAATTAAAGATTATGAAGATAAATATGTAATTAGTTCTATTCCTAAAGAAAGAACTACCATATATGTATCATATAATAATTATGAAAAAAACTCTCTTTTAGTTTATTCTCTTGATAATAATAAATTAAAAGAAGCTTATAATATCTTAAATAGTAATGCTTTTAAAATAGCTGACTTTAAAGAAAATCATATTAAAGGAAATATAAATATTGATAAAGAAATGGTTTTATATACTTCCATTCCTTATGATCAAGGATGGGAAGTATATATTGATGGCAAAAAAGTTAATACATATGCTATTGGTAATGCTCTTTTGGGATTTAATATCTCAAAAGGAAACCATCAAGTAGAATTAAAATACTATCCTAAAGGTTTAAATTTAGGGATAGCTATTTCAATTATATCTACATTAACATTAACTGTTTATTATGTAATTAATAGGAAAAAATACAATAAAGAAAGAATCTTGAATTAAAATATTCAAGATTCTTTTTAATATATATTATGTGGGCGGTGGGCGGCACATAATATATCGAAATTAAATTGTAAGTTATGAAACTTACAATTTAATTATATCATTATTTTTTTAAATATCAATATTTATATTACTAATTTTTAACAATTGTTAGTGCAAATAATATCATCATATACTTTATTAACTAATGAAATAACGTTTAATTCATTAATATTAGTTATTACTTCAATAATTTTACCATTTTTTAATCCTATCAATACTGGATACGTAAGTTTATAATTTAAAAGTTGTGCTAGATAATTATCTCTTTGGTAATCCTTTGCTAAAAAATACGCTAATCCAATTTCATTTTGGTTTAGTATTTTATATAAAACAGTTGCTTCAATAACATCTTTTTTTTCAGCAATAAATATTAAGCCATTGGATTTATTTTTTATTAGCATTTTTATATCATTTCCTTCTACTGTTTTAAATATATCATTTTTAATATTGTAATATTTATTAAATAAATCTTGATCATTTTTATTTATCATATATATCAAAAAAATTACCGATATTAAAAAAAATGCTAAAATTATTATGGATCTAACTAGCCATTTTTGCATAAGACTCCTCAATTAAATCATACATTTCTTCTACTTCATTATTTTGCAAATATTTATGTTTAAACCCATGTATATAAGAAACTACTTTACCATTTTTTACAAAGAAAATCATTGGTTGAACAACGCCATGTTTAGTTTTATCAAAGTCTTTATCCGCTTCATTTTGAGTATAAGTATCAACTGGCAAAACATCATATAATTTTGCTACCAAAGTTTGATAATTTTCATTATTCTCATTTCTATCAGGTACAACATTATAATAATAAACATTCTTATTAATATCATTAGTGAAATTTATCAATATCGGAGTAAATAAACGACACCATGGACAAGTTGCTCTACTAAAATATAAAATGCCTGTTCCATTATTTAACAAATCCATTACTTCGTCAAAATTTAAAGCTACCATATTATTGTCAAGATCAATGGTTACTGTTGACCACTCATACTCTACTCCATTATAGGTATATTTAGTTCCATTTAATGATTCATAATCATTTTTGACAGTTATAGCATCATTATCAGTTTGCTCTTTAAATGTATAATTATTATTTTTTAAAATAAAATATCCTTTTATTCCTACTGCTACTAAGATAATTAATATTATAATTATTAAAATATTTTTTCTCATTTACGTCGCCTACCTATTCTATTATTTATTTTATCATAATTTATTAAATTAATAAATTATATTTTTATTTCACCTTATAAAAAATTGTTATATAATTACTAATATAAGGAAAGTGGTATAAATATGGCAGATAATTTCGATAAATTAGTCAATAAAATAAAAAAATGTGATTATTGTAAAAATAAATTTGGTTTTACGCCTCATCCTATATTTTTAGGAAATGAACATTCTAAAATTGTTCAAATTAGCCAAGCCCCATCAGCAAATGTCCATAAAACATTAAAACCATTTAATGATATGAGTGGTAAAAAATTAAAATATCAGTGGTATAAAATAAGTGATGAAATATTTTATAACCCCGATAATTTTTATATTGCTGCTTTGGCTCATTGCTATCCTGGTAAAGATAAAAATGGCAATGACAAGATGCCACCCAAAATATGTTATGAACTTTGGATAAAAAAAGAATTAGAATTTATAAATAATCAATTATATATCATAATTGGAGCAAAAGCGGCAAAATTATTTTTTCCAAAAGAAAATTTTAATGATTTAGTATTTAAAAATAATTATATTAATAATAAATTAACAATTGTATTACCACATCCATCTCCTCTTAATATTAGATAGTTTAAAGAACATCCCAAATTTATTAATAAAAGAATAAGAGAAATAAGAAAAATTATATATGAAATTTTAAATTTAGAAAAAATGAAATAGCATAAAAAACTCAAGAAAAAAATCTTGAGTTTTAAAATTCAAAAAATTTAGAGGAGAAACAAAATGGATTACCAAATTTTTATTTATTCATATTATATTTTATTCTATTACTTTATACTTTCTAAGTATCTATTTAAACTCTTTCTGTTTTTAAATATAAGTACTTTCTCGCTTTTCTCTTTCTTTAATAAATCTAAGTATAGAAGTCTTTTAGATTTATTAAACTTTGCAACGAATTTTAAAAATGAAGGATTTATTTTTTCTTTACATCCAGGTATTCCTACCACTTCCTTATTTAAATTCATAATCATTCTTTTTAATACTCCTCTAAATTGGGCAAATAATGAATAATCTAAAAATATTATTGTATCAGATCTTTTAAATTGTTTTTCTAAAGATCTTGTGAAATTTCCATCAATTATCCACTCATCTTCCTTTATATACTTCAATAGAATTTCATATCGTTCAGATATATCTCTCTTTTTCCAGTTTTCAAGGTATTTTATACCATCAATATGATACACAGGTAAGCTTAATATTTCGCCTAATTTAATTGCAAGTGTTGTTTTACCAGTTCCTCCACCACCAATAATTGAAATTCTTTTCATAGTATTCACTCCGTTTTCTTACCTAAAATTATATCATTATTTCAAAAAAAGAGTTCCCATTATTTAGAAATCTCTTCTGTCTCAATTTTGGAGGGGCTAACCAGATTTGAACTGGTGCTCAAGGTTTTGCAGACCCATGCCTTACCGCTTGGCTATAGCCCCAAATTGATAAACTTATTATAACATTACTTAATCTATCGTTCAATATTTTTTACATTAATTATGTAAAATTTAGTGTCATTAATATATTTTATCATTATATTTAAGTATACTTAAAATATTGGTGTGATATAATACTATTATATAATATGCAATGAATAAAAAGGAGGATTTATGAGAAAAATAATAAAATTTTTTATGATAATTTCTTTACTGTTATCTTTTTTAATTAATCCTCTTGTAATAAATGCAGCAAGTTCTACAATTGGTACAGCAACAGGAATTGTTAGCGTTAAAGATGGTCCTGGTGATAATTATAATACAGTAGCTACTTTATCTAGAGGAAGAAGTTTTACTTTAGTGAGCAATGAAAAATATACTAGCGCTAGTGGTTGTGCTGCTAATTGGTATAAAATTTATTATAATGGTATTGAAAGATATATTTGTAGTTCTTATGTTAATTTATCTAATTCTACTATTAATTATTTCACTACAAACTTATGGGAAGCTAGAAGTATTTCCAGTTCTTTAAATGTTAGAGAAAAAGCAAATAGTTCAAGTAAATTCATTGAATCAATTGGATTTGGTACTCAATTAACGATTTTAGAAGAAGCAGCAAAGGGTAATGGCTGTGATGATAAATGGTTTAAAATATCATATTATAACAATAAAACAGGTTATATATGTTCTACTTTTGTTGCAAAATATCAAGATGTTACTACTAATAATGAGGAATATAATCAAGTTTTAGAAGCAGCTGGATTTCCTAAATCCTATTGGCCATATCTTTCATATCTACACAGTAAACATCCAAACTGGACATTTGTTGCTATACCTACCAATTTGCATTTTAAAGATGTAATTGATGGTGAAGAAGGAAATAATTATATCCAAACTAGCCTTGATGCATATAGAACATCATCTACTCCAGTTGAAGGTTCATCATGGTATCGAGCAACTAATAGTGTTATTGCTTTTTATCTTGATCCTAGAAACTTTTTATTTGAAAATTCAATATTTATGTTTGAAAATTTAGGATATGATGCCGAAAATCATACTAAAGAAGTTGTTAAATCTGTATTTGGAAGTGGTTCTTTAGCAGGTGATGTTTATGTTGATGCATTTTTAAGTGCTGGTGCTAAATATAAAATAAGTCCTATTCATCTTGCTAGTCGTGTTAAACAAGAAGTAGGTATTAATGGTAATCAAGCTACTAGTGGGAGTAATTTTATTTGGAACGGATCCACCTATTCTGGATTTTATAATTTTTTTAATATCGGAGCTTATGGAACTAACCCATTAACAAGAGGTTTAGCTTATGCAGCCGGATTACTTGGAAATACTGGAAATGAACTGCCATGGAATACAATTGAAAAATCAATTAATGGTGGAGCTTCTTTTCTTGCTAATGGCTATACTTCTCAAGGTCAATATACATTATACTTACAAAAATTTAATGTCGCTCCTAATGCAACATATTCCAGATATACTCATCAATATATGACTAATGTTAATGCTCCTACTGCTGAAGGGATATCAACTTACAAATCATATAGTGACCAAAATTTATTAGATGTTGGATTTGTCTTTTCAATTCCAGTATATAAATCTATGCCTGAAGATGCTACTACTTTACCATCTATTGGTAATACTAATAATGATTTAGTAGATATAAAAATAGATGGATTATCTTTAAAGAACTTTGATAAAGATGTAATCAGTTATGATTATGAAGTATCAGAGGATTTAACTAAAGTTAATTTATCCGCTACACCATCAACAAGTTTAAGCACTGTTCAACTAGATAATGAAGTAGTTTTAACAACCACAACTACTTCTACTAATATTACAGTAGTTTCTGAATCAGGGCTTTCTAAAACTTATACAATTAATATAACAAAAGTGCCTAATTCAGAATTAACTATTGAAAAACAATTATCTTATTTAGGCTTAAAAGTTATTGATAGCAATTTAACAAGTATTAGTGCTTTAACAACATCTAATAATTTAAGTAATCAAATATTGAGCAAAATGCCTACCGCAACTGTTAATATTACTTTTAATGGCGATAAATTAAGTCCTACTGATAATTTAACAACTGGAAGTATTATTACTATTACTAATAATGGCGAATCAATTAAAACTTATAATATAGTTATTAAGGGTGATACAAGTGGTGACGGCAAAATTTCCATTCTTGATTTATTGCAAACTCAAAAGCATATATTAAAAACTACATTATTAACTGGAACAAATTCTGTTGCAGGGGATGCAAATTATGATAATAAAATAACTATTCTTGATCTATTATTAATTCAAAAACATATATTAGGCTTTACTAAAATAAAATAAAGAGGTACTTATGAAAAAAATATATTACAAGTTATTTATATATAGTTTATTAATTTTTTTACTTGGTATTCCAACCATTGTTGCTAGTGCTGCTACTATTAAAATGACAACTTCTTCATCAACATCAACGATTGTCGTAGGAAAAACATTTACTGTTAAAGTAGTAGTATCTTCAAATGTTCCAATGGGAGCTTGGGGTTATACTGTAAACTATAATACAAAATTATTTAAATTAATTAGTGGTAAATCATCAGTTGCTGATGTTGCAAATAGCGGTAATGTTAAAAGTGTAACTTATTCTTATTCATATAAGGCAATCGCATCAGGAACTGGTTCAATTGGCGTAAAATCATATGAAGCTTACATTTGGGAAAATAATCAAAAAGCAACTGTTAGTCCATTAAGCAAATCAATAAAAGTTATTACCCAATCTCAGCTTGAATCATCTTATAGTTCTAATAATTATTTATCATCATTATCAGTTTCCGGCTATAGCCTATCTCCAGCTTTTAATAAAGATGTAACTAGCTATAAAGTAACGTTAAATCCTAATATTGAAAAGATTACTATTAATGCTACTAAAGCTGATAAAACTGCTTCCCTATCAGGAACAGGAACAAAAGCTGTTAGTGAAGGTGAAAATAAAATATCTGTTGTAGTAACATCCCAAAAAGGAACAAAAAGAACGTATACTATTATTGCAACTGTTATTGATAAAAATCCTATTAAAACAACTATCAACAACGTTGAATATACAATAATTAAAAGAAGTAGTTTATTAAAAGCTCCATCTATTGCCTATCAAGCAAAAACTATAAATATTAATGGTCAAAACATTCCAGCTTTTTATAGTGAAATTACTGATTATACTTTAGTTGGTCTTAAGGATAGTGAAGGGAACATTTTTCTTGGTATATATGATGAAGTTAATAATAAATATACACCTTATCAAGAAATTGAATTTGAAGATGTTACCTTTTACGCACTACCCTTTCCAGAAGAAATAAAAGATTACATCAAAACAAATATTACAATTAATGGAGTTACTATTATTGGTTATAAATATGATAAAGATTCAAAATATGCTTTATTATATGGAATAAACGTTAATACAGGTAAAAAAAGTATTTATATGTATGATAGTGAAGAAAATACAATTCAAAGATATAATAATGAAGAAATAATTAATTTATATAATAAAAATAAAGATCAAACTATGATAATTTATTATCTAATTGCTGGTATATTACTAGAGCTTATTACTGTTGCAATTTTAGTAATAAGAATTATATTGAAAAATAAAAAAAGAAAGAAAAGTAAAAATGAATTAATTGAAGATAAAAAGAAGAAATCTAAAACTAAAAAAAATAACTAACTGTTATTTTTTTTATAATAATCACAAATATTTTTTAACTTACAATCATCACATAATGGATTTTTAGCTTTACAATAATATCTTCCAAATAAAACTAACTGATAATGAATCCTATTCCAATTTTCTTTTAGAAATAATTTTTTTAATTTATTTTCAATTTTTAAAACATCATCATTATTTTTGGCAATATTCAATCTTTTGCTTACCCTACTTACATGAGTATCAACTGCTATATTAGGTATATCATATAAAGTACTTAAAACAACATTTGCTGTTTTTCTACCAACCATTGGTAAATTTTCTAAATATCTTCTTTTAGTTGGTACTTTACCTTGATATTTATTATCTAATTCTTTAGCTATTTCGATTATTGCTTTACTTTTTTTGTTAAAATTTCCTAATTCTTTAACAATTGGTATAATATCATCAATATTAGCATTTGCTAAATCTTTCAAATTCTGATATTTAGTAAACAATACTGGTGTTACTTTATTTACTCTCTTATCTGTTGTTTGAGCACTTAGCATTACAGCAATTAAAAATTCATAATCTTTATTATAAACTAATTCACATTTTGGATTGGGAAATAAAATATTTAAATACTCTTCAATTTCATTCATTTTCATCTAACCAGTTATAATCAAATATTTCAATGTTGTCTTCTTCTTTATCTTTTATTTTTTTATAACCTTTTTTACTCCATTCATATAAAATTTTATCAATATATTTTAGATTAAATACTCCACACAACACCGCTTCTTTAACAGCATCTAAAATCATTTTTTCATCTATTTTATTATCTAACCATTTTTTTATTGTTTCAAATTCAATAGGACTAAGTACTCTACCAAATTCTTTTTCTATAACAGAATAGATATTTGAATCAATAATTTCCTCATCATTTTCAACAATTAAATTAGCAATCTTATTGTTAAAATTATCAATATCTAAATATTCTTCACTAATACCTTTATCGTTTTTTATAATCTTAACTGTAATTAATTTTTTATTTATCAAACCTGTTATAATTTCCATAATTAGGTTTATTTCATAACCTAGTTCATTATGAAATAATTCTACATCAAACGGGATTTTATCACCATATTTTCCTAAATAAGATAAAAATATTATTTCTCTTTCACTAATATTTAATTTGGAATAATATTTAATAATATAGGTTGGAATTATAATACTTTTGCTTTTCATCATATCTAGTATTTTTTTATTTTTCATAACTACCCCCTATAAGTTTTTTCAATATATTTTTTTAATTTTTCTTTATCATTTTTTAATTTGTCATTAACTATTTTATATTCTATATCCTTTATTATATCTTTTAAAAATGGTCCAGGTTCTTTATTTAGTATATCACATATTTCATTAGCCGAAATATTAATTTCACTAATACTTTTTATTTGTAACTTATTATACTTTTTTAAATATTCAATTTTATTTAATTTTTTTAATTCACATACAATGCTTAATATATAATTGCCATATTTATACATAATATATTTATTTTTTATGTCTTCATTGATCATGCTTCTAATATCTTCTATAATCCCCTTTTCTTCCTTTGTATAAGGGTAATAATTATTTTTATCAATAACTGCCCATATCCCTATTAAATCATTCGTTAAAAGAGCTTTTTCGACATTTACAATATCTAATGATTTTTCTAAATCTAGTTCTTTGATTAAATTAATTCCTTTTTCTTTATTAACACTCATAAATATTCTATTTAATTCATCTTTTTTTCTATAAAATGATAAAATTTTTAATAAATCTTTATTATTTATTATCGCTTGTTTTAATTCATTATCTATTTTAAAATCTAAAACTGTTGCAAATCTGATTGCTCTTAATATTCTTAGACTATCTTCTTCTATTTTTAAATTAGCATTACCTACTGTCTTAATCAATTGATTATTTAAATCATTGTTAGCATGTAACATATCAATAATATTGCCATCTTTATCCATACAAAGAGTATTAACAGTAAAATCTCTTCTTAATAAATCTTCTTTTAAATCATCAATATATTTTATTTCAACTGGTTTACGATTATTTTCATATTTAATTTCTTTTCTAAAAGTTGTAATTTCAAAATCAATATTATTGATTTTGAAATGAATTGATCCATATTCAAATGGCGATATAATCGCTTCATCAAACAATTTTTGGATTTCTTTAGGTGTTGCATTAGTACAAATGTCAATATCATAGGTATCAATTTTTAAAATTAAATCTCTTACAAATCCCCCTATTATATAAGCTTGATACCCATTATCTGCTAGTTTTTTGATAATTTTTAGAGCTTCTTCTTTCATAAATATTACCTCAATCCAATTATATCAAATTTAACATTAAAAAACTGTTTAATAAACAGTGTCAAACAAAGGAACTAAAACTATTGTATATTTATTTAAGTATTAAGTTCCTTTCTTTAATCTAACCACTATTATTATTTTATCATAACTTTTTTAAATACTCAAATTAACTGTTATAAAAAAATTAGAATTATATCTAATTATTTTTTTTGGTAGCCTGTATGGGACTTGAACCCACGAATATTGCCTTGAGAGGGCAACGTGTTAACCCCTTCACCAACAGGCCATTAAATAAAAAAACTCAAACTTGAGTCTTTAACTTTATTTGGTAGCGATGGGGGGGATCGAACCCTCGACCTCCCGGGTATGAACCGGACGCTCTAGCCAACTGAGCTACATCGCCATAAAAGTTAAGCAATAACATTATAGCAAAAGTTATTTAACTTAACAATAGTTTTTAAATATTTAATTTATGCATTACTAATTGTGTTCTTTCTCTAATTAAACATCCTTCTTTATTTTTTTCAGATCTAATAACAAAGATACCCAATCCAGAAGCAAGAATTCCTGCTCCGCCTAAAATAATAGCTTTTGTTGAGTCTCCTCCTAGAGCATAATGATAAACTAAACTACCAGCACATAAAGTAGTCCCTATCCCAGCTATACTGCCAAAAATATTTTTAGATATTCTTAAATTGCAAATTGAATCATTTAATTGATCCATTTTTAAAGAATCAATAATTTGTTTGTCTTTTTCATGCATATTTCTATAATCAACAGTTGCTATTTTATTATAACATTTACCATCAATATTAATTCTTTCTGCAGATAATATCCTTTCAATAGAAGAAGTTGCAAAACTTAATAAAGCTTCCCCATTAACATCTTTATTTTGGGGCATATCAACTACTTTAACTAATTTTTTTGCTTCTCCTTTTTTGATTAACAATTCAATTGAATCATGATATCTTACAAAAGTTAAACTTAATTCCTTTTTATTTTTCATATTTTATTTCCCCTTCACATTAAGAATAAGGGAATTATATCATAAAACAATAAAAAAATCAATTCTTTTTATTAATTTTAACTCGATAATCAATTTTTATCATTAATAAATTATCTTGTAGTGTATTAAGTAGTTCCATCATATCTATATTATTCATAATGTATTCTCCTATTACGATAATACATCAAATAAATAATAATTTGGCAAATTAGACAAAACATATCAAAATATGACAAATAACAATGTTATTACACATAAATAACAGTAGAAATTTATAGTTATATGTAGTATAATTAACATATGTGGGTGGTTTAATGAGATATCCAAATAATATAATAAAAGAAAATTCTATGTGTTTAAAAAATTATAAAAATAGAGGAATGTCTTTAGAAAGCATGCTTAATGATTCAAATAAATACTACTTGGAATATGATATTGCTGTTATATATAAAAAACCTACCCCAATAAAAGTTTTAGAAACTAAATACAAAACTGGTAATAAACAAGAAATTACCAAAGCCTTTTATGAAGAGAAATCAACAACTGATTATAATGGTATTTATAAAGGAATATACATTGATTTTGAGGCAAAAGAAACAAATAATATTAGCATGTTTCCTATATCTAATATTCATAGGCATCAAATAAAACATATGGAAAAAATTATTAATCATGGAGGTATTAGTTTTGTCATTATAAAATTTAACAGATTAGATAAGATATATTTATTACCAAGTAAAATATTGATAAATTTAATTAAAGATAACAAAAAGCACATTAAAATAGATTATTTTAAGGAAAAAGGTTATTTAATTGAAAATAAAATTAAACCAAAATTAGATTACTTAAAAATAGTTGATAAATTGATATAGAAGGAGATATAAAATGAGTAAGTTTAAAAAAATATTTAAAGTAAATTCTAAAAAAGAAAAAGTTAAAAAAGTTAGAGTAAATAAAGTTAAAAGTGAACAAGCTCACTATGGAGATAGAAACAATTTTAATTTAAAAACAAATAAATGGTTTTATCTTGGTGTGACAATTTATACATTGTTATTATTTGGGGTTATTTATTTTATATTTGGATCTACTTTAGCAGTTATTTTATTAATTCCTTATACCTTCTTTTTAGTTCTGGCAATGGTTATGGATAGAAAAAAAGAAAGATCATTTATTAGAAAAATAATAAAATCAATTCTTACGGCAACTATTATCTTAGGAATTATTGGCATTATGTTATTTGCTGCTTTCTTTATGTATATTGCTATTACTGCTCCTAAATTTGATAGCGATAAGTTAAATAATGATGAGAAGACTATAATATATGATAAAAATAATACTATTATAACAACCATTGGTTTAGAAAAAAGGGAAAAATTAAATTATAATGAATTATCTGATGTTTTAGTAGATGCCATTATAGCAACTGAAGACTCAAGGTTTTTTCAACATAATGGTCTTGATGCTCCTAGGTTTTTTAAAGCAACCGTTGGTCAATTAACAGGTAATTCTGAAGCTGGTGGAGGATCAACTATTACAATGCAAGTTGTTAAAAATAATTTTACATCTACTACTCGTTCTGGTATTAGAGGCATCATTAGAAAATTTACAGATATATATTTAGCAATATTTAAAATGGAAGCTGGATATACTAAAGAAGAAATATTTGAATTTTATGTTAATGATCCATTTTTAGGAAGTAAGTCATATGGAGTAGAACAAGCATCTCTTACTTATTTTGGTAAGAGTGCTAAAAATTTAAATTTAGCTGAAGCTTCTCTTATTGCCGGATTGTTCCAGGCACCTGGTGCTTACGATCCTAATATTAATCCAGAAGCTGCTACTCAAAGAAGAAAAACGGTTTTAGCATTGATGAGACGTCATGGCTATATTACTAAAGAGGAAGAAGATATTGCTAATTCTATTCCAGTTAAAGATTTGTTAATTCCATATAATTCATCAAATAGTCCTTATCAAGGCTATATAGATTTAGTTATAGATGAAATTACTGAAAAAACAGGAATGGATCCATATGTAGTACCAATGCTAATATATACTAACATGGATAAAAAGAAACAAGATGGCATTAATGACATAATGAATGGCAAAGGTTATAAATGGAAAGATAAAACTATTCAAGCAGGAATTGCTGCTGTTGAAGTAAATTCTGGTAAAATAGTTGCAATTGGAGCTGGAAGAAATAGAACTGGGGAGCGTACATTTAGTTATGCAGTTGATATAAAACGTCAAATAGGTTCAACGGCTAAACCAATATTTGATTATGGTCCAGGTATTGAATTCAATAATTGGTCAACATATACTCTATTTAAAGACGAACCATATCAATATAGCAATGGTACTAAAATTAAAAACTGGGATAATAAATATTTAGGAACTTTAACTTTAAGGCAAGCTTTAGCAAAATCAAGAAATATTCCTGCTGTTCAAGCTTTCCAACAAATTGACAATCAAAAAATAATTGAATTTGTAACTTCGCTTGGTATTACTCCAGAGATAGTAAATGGTTATATTCATGAAGCTCATGCCATTGGCGGTTTCAATGGTTCAAATCCATTAGAACTTGCTGCTGCTTTTGCAGCATTCTCAAATGGCGGTTACTATTATGAACCATATTCAGTTAATAAAATTGTACTAAGAAACGAAGCCGAAGAAACTACTACTTTTTCTTCAACTCCTACTAGAGTTATGAGTGAAGAAACGGCTTATATGATTACAAATATTTTATATAATGGTGTTAATTCTGGGGATATTGGCATTGCAAGAATTTCAGGAGTTGCTCTTGCGGGTAAAACAGGAACAACTGATTACGATCAAAAAACTAGAGATAAATATAAATTATCTACTAGTGCTGTTAATGATGCTTGGATTATTGGATATACACCAACATTATCAGTTGGTTTGTGGTATGGTTATGATACAATAACAAAAGGTGTTTATAATACTATGAGTCAAGCTTCCTATCAAAGAAAAGTTTTATTTAGTGCTATATCAAAAGTTATGTTCTCAAAAACATCTAGCTGGAAACAACCTACCGGAGTTGTTAGTTCAAAGATAGAAAAAGGAAGTAATCCAGCTATGCTACCAAGTAGTTATACTCCAAGTGATCAAATTGTTACTGAATTATTTAAAAAAGGATCCACTCCTACTGAAGTATCTTCAAAATATGTTCCTTTACCAACTCCACAAAATGTTAATGTAACATATTCAAGCGGTACTTCAACAATTACATGGGATGATGTAACTCCTCATGAAAATATTAATACTACTGAATATGGTGCCTTTGGTTATGAAGTATACTATAATGGCGCTTACTTAGGGTTTACAACTCTAACAACTTATACTTACGATACAACCTATCCATATGGTACTTATATGATAAAAGCAGCTTACAATAAAATTAAAACGAATAGAAGTAGCGGTGGAAGTTATACCTTATTAAAAGATGCATCTCTTGTTAATTTAACTGTTCAACTTAACAGTCCAACATCATCAGAGACAATTCCAATTGGTTCAAATTATGTTGAACCTTCTCCTCCAGTCTTAGTATTTGATAACATGATAGATGTAACGTCTTTATCCACAATAACTAAAAATATATATAATTCATCTAATGCTTTTATTGGAACTTCAATTAGCAGTCTTAATGCTAAAAATAATGAACCTGGAACATATCGAATAGAATACACTGCGGTATATTCAGGTATTACTAAAACTATTAATAAAACAATAATTTTTCAATAAAAATGTTCAATAGAACATTTTTTTATGCTATAATATTTTTATCAATAGGAGGCTTTTATTATGGAAAAAAAATTCAGAATTAAACCTAAAATTTTTATATTTTTATTTACAATTATTTGTATGATAAGTTTTATTTATTTGTCTTATAGTCTTTATTTATTAACAGGGATTGAAACAGTTATTAGGTATGCTTGTATTACTATTTTAGGTATAATAAATATAATAATATATATCTTAGCATTAAGATCTTGTAAAAAAAGAAAAGTAATAAAACATATTATGTGGATTATCATATTGTTAATATTTACTATTGGCCAAGGATACTTAGGTTACTTTATTCATAGTGCTTATTCATCAGTAAGCAACATGACAAAAAATTCATTAATATATGAAACTAGTGTCGTTGTAATGAAAGGTTCTTCAATTACCGATATCGATGATGTAAAAAATAAAAAGATAGGATATTTAAATGATCCAACATCAATTGATAACAATATTCTAGCAGAAGCGATTATTGAAGAAAAAAACTTAGATAAAAATAATCAGGTATTAAAATATGATGAATTAAATACGTTAATAGCTGATTTATATAATGATGATTTAGACTTAATATTAATAACTAGCAATTATGTTAATTTATTTGGTGATAGTGATGAAGATAGCAGTGGTAATACTAATCCCTATAAAAATATTAAAGATGAAACTAAAATAATATATAACAAACAAAAAAAATACACTAAAGAAGAAATCGAAGATATTGAAGGCAATCCTTTAACCAATAGTACTACTACCATCACAGATCCTTTTACTATTTTGGTTATGGGTATCGATTCAACTTCAAGTACTTTAAACAAAAATGCTATTGGTAATGGTGATGCTTTAATTATTATAACATTTAATCCTAAAACTTTTAATGCAACAATTCTTTCTATTCCAAGAGATACCTATGTTCCAATAAGCTGTAATAGCAACAGAGAGAAAAAAATAAACTCAGCAGCATATGGTGGAATAACTTGTATGATTAATACAATTCAAAACTTTTTAAATATAAAAATCAACCATTATGTTAAGATAAACTTTAAAGGGGTCGTTAAACTAGTTGAAGCATTAGGAGGAGTAGACATTAATGTTCCCTACTCTTTCTGTGAACAAAATAGCAGCAGACAATGGGGTAAAAATACTATTTATGTAAATAAAGGGTTACAACATTTAAATGGTGAACAAGCTTTAGCCTTAGCTAGAAATAGAAAAACAAATACTCGTTGTAGTAAAGAATGGAACCAAGGAACAAGAAATGACTATGTTAGAGGCCAAAATCAACAATTAGTAATACAAGCAATAATAAATAAAACTAAAACTATAAACAGTCCTGGTCAAATGTTAAACATATTAGATACTGTTAGTAAAAGTATTGATACAAGTTTTTCTACTGAACAAATACTATCATTTTATACAATTGCTAAAGATATTATAAAAACAAGTGCTGTTGAATCTAGTAATGTCATCACTTTACAAAGACTTTATTTATCTGGTAGAACTCAATGTATTTATGAAGAAAACATGAATAAAGATACATATCCTTGTCTATCTAATGAAATACCAAATAAAAATAGTGTAAAAGCTATCCAAAATGCAATGAATGCCAACCTTGGTGGATCAAACTCATTAATTAAAACATTTGATTTTTCTGCTAATGAAACATATACTCCAACTATTATTGGGAAAAATGTTAGTGGTGTAACATTGTATACTTTACTTGGATCATTCTTAAATAAGACAAAAGCTCAAGCAGAAATTATGTGTAACAGCAAAAAAATAACTTGTAGTTTTAAATATGCTACTGTAACAGATGCAAATAAAGTTGGAAAAGTAATAGATCAAAGTTATAATCAATATAAAAGAGTTGACCGAATTACTTCAGCTTCTCCTTTAACTTTAACAATTGGTCAAGAAAAAATAACAACAACGACAACAACTGTTTCAACTACCGAATAAAAAAACTTCGGTAGTTTTTTTAAGCATTTTTAACTGCTACTACACAAAGTTTTTTTATAGTTTTTTTCTCATATTTAATTTCTTCTTCTTGTTGATTAAATGGCCACCAAATAAACTTTTTAGCTTCTTTTTCTATTGGTACTTCAACTTCTTGTTCGTCATGAATTAAAGTTATGTTAACTCTAGTTGGATAGCCCATATCTTCTTTATAATCAATATCTATTGTAATTATATAAGCATTACTATCTGTTTCATTATTATATTTATATGATGAATTCTTAATTTCTCCAACTGTTATATCCTCTACTTCCGGTAATTCTTGAGTACGTTCATTATATAAGTTTTGCTCAATATATTTATACATTGTATCTGATGCTTTTAAAATAAAATTAGCTCTTTCTTCTTCGTAAACAAAATTAACACCACCAATATCATTTTTGCTCCGTTTATCTTTTAAATTATAAAAATCAAAGACAAACATTTGCGCTACTAACTTAGCATACTCTTCTTCATCTATCGTATCACTATCAAGTACATCTGCCAGATTATGAAATAATGACTCATATTTTGATGGACTATCAGCATCTAATTTATAATTATATCCTTTGATTTCTTCTATTACATCATTTTTTTCTTTACTATTAATATAGATATTGTAACCAATTATTAGACCTAATGCTAAAACAATAATTAATAAAAACAGTAGTAAAACTTTTAAAATTTTCTTTTTCATATTATCTCACCTATTCCTTTAAATTTTCTTTTTTTATTAGATCATATACAACAATATTATTTGATACTTTGAGCAAATTTTGAGCATAATCTCTATAATTACTTATATAATTTTCATCTAATGCTTTATCTATTAATAATTTATATTCGCCTTTACCTTCATTATAATATACTTTATCTGTAACAAAGTTTCCATTTGGGAATACAACAATATTATTTTTTACACTAAATATGTCGTTGCCTAAAGCATAATCATTTTTAAATCCCATAATATTTCCTAATGTAGGCATAACATCATACATACCCATTACTTTTGTTATTTCTTTCTTTTCTTCACCATTTTTAGTCCAAATAATGAAAGGAACTTTTCTATTTAATTCATACCAATAATAATCAAGATCTACATAATTTGGATCATCACTATTTAAAATATTATTAGTATTTGGATCATAGTTATACATATAATTATACTCATTTTTAGATAATCTTGCATCATGATCGCCATATATTATAACTACTGTATTTTCAAGTAATCCCTCTTTATCTAATAAATATAAAAATAAACCAATTTGCATATCTGCATAATGAACAGATTTAATATAATTACCTAATTTTGTACCTTCTAAATAAGGATAAACCTCGCCGTTCTTAGTTAATGTTACATCAAAATCGCCATATTTATCAACATCGCCAAATGGAGTATGATTACTTAATGTAATTGATGTTATAAAAAATGGATTTCCTTCTTCACTTATTTGTTTAATGATTGGGACTGATTGAGTAAAGAAAGATTTATCAGATAAACCAAAACCAATCACATCATCTATTGTAAATGATGATTTATCATACATTTTGTTATATCCTAAATTTTTATGCATATTTTTTCTATTCCAAAATGAACCATTATTAGCATGCATACTATAAGATTTATAGCCTTGAAGGCTTAATAATTTAGGAATAGATATATACTCTTTATCATAATGATTAATAAATACTGTGCCACTGTTAACTGGCATTAATGAAGTTAAAAAAGTAAATTCAGTATCACTACTTGTCCCTACACTTACTTGAGAATAAAAATTACTAAAATATAATCCTTCTTTTGTTAATTTATTTAATGTTGGCGTTACTGCATTACCATTAAATTTTTTATTGATTACAAAACCTTGAAGACTCTCAGCATGAATGACAATAACATTTTTGCCTTTATAAATATTTGTATATTTATTTTTTTTGCTATTATCTTCTTTATTGGCAAAATAATTTTTAAAATTTAAATAAGCTTGATCAGAGCCAAACATTTCTGATAATTTTGGTTCGATGCTTTTAATAATATCGTTTAATTGATAACAATAAACTCCAAATCTACTAACTAAATATTCCCTATTCCATTGCGAATAAAATCGTGAATAATCGATTGGTTTTAATAGAGATAAAAATAAAAAGAAAATTATACTGCCCCAAGAAAAAGCTAATTTAATAGATTCTTTATCATGTCCTGATTTAATTAAATGTTTATTTTTTCGTAGATATAAGTTTAAGCCAAACATAAAAAAGGGATAAATAAGCAGTATTAGATATTTAAAGCTTAAAATATTTTGAGCAGTATTAACTCCCCCTGTATCATAATTAGTCATAATAAATGATATAAAGGTTATTGATACAAATGAATCATAAAAACCAAAATATAAAGCATTAGCCAATGAAAAAAAACTAGAGATAACAGTTAATATCAATAAATAAGTATTTCTTCTTGATTCTTTAATAAATAAAGAAAGCCCTCCAATTAATAAACTAACACTAAAATCGGCTAGGATGGGTGTAATTCCAAAATAATTTTGAATTGTTAAAGCTCTTACTAAAAATCCATTAAATGTTGCTCCAATAACATAGCATGATAAAAAAATGTTATTTTTAAAAATATTCTTTGATCTAATGAAAAAATTTTTAATTTTTTGTTTCACTTTTACCACTTCCATATTGTTTTAATTTTCCTTTTCTTTTTCTTTATTTTGATAATAATCAATATTCATTGTCATTCCAATAACAAATATATAAGATAGGACATAAATCCATACAAATAATACTAAAATACTAGCAAAACTTCCATATACAATACTATAATCTGCTAACTTTGTTATATAGATAGAATATATCTTAGTAGCGATAATCCAGCCAAATGTTGTAAATATCGCTCCATAAGTAGTTTCTTTACTTTTAATGTCAATGTCTGGTGCTAATGTATATATAATTTTAATATTTAGATAAATAAAGATTAACGAAACTGGAAGTTTAAATATTTGGTATATTGACATAATCAACAAAGAGGTAGCATCACTTTTAATTAATTTAATGACAAATTTTACTATAACATCTCCAAATACTGGTATAAATATCAAAAACATTAAAATAATTATTAAGAATATTGTCATAAGAAGTGATTTTATTTTAACCTTAAACATTTGTTGATCTTTTATGCCATATAACATATCAGCGGTATTTATAATAGAAGCTAAACCACTAGAGGAAAGATAAAAACCTATTACAAATAACCAAAGATAATTATTGCTAACGCCATTTCCTTCTAAAATTGGAATTAAAATATCCGCAATGAAATTAGGAAATATTGTATAAACAATGTTAGACAAATCATAAGCTTTACTTATTTTAGAAACTATAAAAGTAAATATCAATAAAAGAGGAACAAGTGACATTAAAAATGAAAATGCCAATTGCCCAGGAAGTATCCTTGTTTCTCCTCTTTTAAAGGCTTTTTTAAAATTATTGTATAATCTTTTAACTCTTTTTATCATAAATACTAGTCCTTGTTTTTAATATTATTATATAATTGCTCCTTGTTTTTTCTCATTTCAATAGTAGCTTCATTAATTGCATCATCTATTGTTTTTATTTCATCAAATATCGTTGAATAACCAATAGCTGCTCCAAATCCATATGGTAGTTTTTCTAATTCTTTTTGTAATTTATTAACATAAGTTTCGATTTGTTTATCGCTATAGCCTAGTAAATATATTAAAAATTCATTGCCATCGGTTCTAATAATCTCACTTTTTTCTAATTGAGTATTTATCAAAATTGATGCTGCTTTCGCAATTAGATCATTACCACTATCATATCCATAATTATCATTTACATATTTTAATTTATTTAAATCTATTATGACAATTGTTCGAGGAAAGATATTCATTTCTCCCCATTTTTTCATATTAGCAATTAAATAATTCCTATTTTTTAAGGAAGTTAATACATCATTATATTTTAAAATATCTTCTTTTTTTACCAATTTTCTTTCTTTTATTTTATTACTTAATTTTATAAATAAAAATATTACAATAATTGGTACGATAATTAATATAATAATGAATTTAAATATATATTTAAAAATATTTGAATTATCTAATGCATTATATAAATTATTAAGACTTATATTTCTACAATTATTACTATTGCTATAATCAATAATAAAATCTAAGACATTATATAATAATTCATTGTTTTTAGAAACCATAAAGTTATATTCTTTTCTAATGTTATCAGTGAATAATAACTTATAATCGACTAATAAATCAGAGGCATAATATAAATATTGATCTTTATCAATTACTAAGACATTACTTTTCAAATTGTCTTTTAATTTATTTAATACTTTAGGCTTAGAATACATATCTGATAATACTTCATATATATAAGTTTTTTGATAAGTATAAATATTATAATTATTTAATGATTTTAAAGATGTTGCATTAATATAATTATTTGATAATCCAACTACTTGTTCAATAAAATGATTACTTGTTTTTAAATATTTATCACTATTATAGTTAAAGTTAACAAATGCTATATCAATACCTCGATTATCTAAAGCTTCAATTAAAGCTTCAGTATTATTATATTTTACATATTTAAACTCTATATTATCCATAGTTGATAACATATTAATATATTCGCCTGCTAGACCATAAAGTTTTTCATTAACCAAAATATTATATGGAATATTTTCTACATAACCATAGCTATAAGTTCTAACACTTAGATTTTTTTGCTCTTTATCTAAAATTTCTTTAGCAATCACATAATAATTAAATAATCCTTTATTATAAGAATCGTATAGCTTATTTTCTTTTTGCCATTTATGAAAATATTTGGTTATTATGTTATTTAACTTATTATTATTCCCTAATCTAATAACAATAGAATTATAAATATCATTAATTTGATAATTAATATATTTATCTTTTAAATTTAAAATTTTATCCAAATAAAGATTATTAAGAACAATCATATTATCAACATTTTTGCTATTATAATCACTAATAAGATAATCTATTGTTTTATATGTTTTAATACTTATTTTACTATTTTCTTTTAAATAGTAATTTATTAAAGCGCTGTCGTTTTCTAATATACCAACACTACCAGTTAATTCATTAATATTATTTATTTTATTATCAGTACGACCAATTAATAAATAATTAATATTGGCTATTTCTAAATCACTACTTTTTTTATCATCCATGCTATTGATTAACATTATTTTAATGTTATTATCTTTAGAGTTATCAGGATATAAATATGAAATTAAATTAAATTTTAATTCTGTATTAGTTTCAAAGTCTTTTAAAAAATCAAATACTACTCCTGCTCCATCTTTAGCAAATATATCAATATTATTAACTACATCAATATCAATTAAGTTGGATTTATTATTTTCAATCCACTGTTTTTCCAATATTGATAAAGATGTATCTTCATCTTCAGAATTGAGATATAAAAAGACTAATGACCCTAAAAACAAAACTATTATTGTTGAAATAATAATTCCAATTCTATTTTTTTTATTATTCTTTTTTGTCATATTTACCTCTATTCTTTATTAAAGGAAAAAGAAGTTTCTTTAACTTTTCGATAACCTATTAAAGGATATCCACTAACATCATCTTTTTCATTCTTAATAAAAATTTGAAAATCATAGAAATTAACTTCATCTTCACTAAAATTTGCATATATTTGATCGGCTATTTTTTTGGCATCTCCTACTTTGGTATTTTCTACTACTATTACTATATAATTAACAATTTTACCAGAGATATCACCTGTTATTTTACTGATAGAGCTATTATCTTTTAATAGCTTGTTAGATACATCTTTTAGTTTTTCACTAGTAATTGGAACCTCTTTAATACCATCCAGCCTATTTCCATATATTGGTAATCCAAAATTTGGAAATAACCATCTAAAAACTATAAATCCCAAAATAAATAGTCCTGTACAGATGATAAGACATAGTATTGTAAATTTATTTCTTCTAATTATCTTCATAGCACTCATATTTTCATCTCCCACTACTAAACATTATTATATATTATATTAACAAAATAATCAATCGAAAAGAGGAACATAAATAAACCTTTATTCCCCCACTTTTTTACAATTTTCTAATAATTTTAAATCATTTATTGTTTTGCTAGAAATCATCTTAGGTAATGAATAAGAACCATTATTATATGCTATTTCATATGAAGCGATTACAATAAAATCAGTTGTTATTTGATGATCATTCATAAGTTCACTATCACAATAGGAAATACTATTATTCTTACCTATTAGTATTTCATTACCAGACATTTCTCTACTAGCATTAACAATAATTTTTTTATTTTTTACTTCAAAATTATTAGTATTAAGATACATTCCTAAATAATTATTATCAATGTTGTTATCATATTTAAATATTTGTTTTCCTACTATATCATAACCTTTTAAAACATATCCTTCGCTATTACATCCATATTGATATAAAATAACAAAAATATCATTTATAACTTCTAGTTTTATTGGCCCACCACATAAAAAATCTTCATTAACTATTAAATTACTATCAATTTTTATTTTTTGTTTGCCAAATTTGCCGTTTCCTGCTTTTTCTCTAACAAATTCTAGCAGTTTTTCCTCTTTATTAATTTTAATATTATAAGTACAATTATAAGCATTACACGTGTCTTTAAAATTAATACTGGTAACTACTTTATTATTCATTTTTTGAGAACTAACCATAGCTACTTGTTTTTTTAGATATTGATTTTTCAATAATACATTTGTTTTATCGATAAATATATCCCAGTCAATTGGATATTCATCTTTGCCAATTAAATAATTATTTAAATTGCTATCTTTATATTTTATAGTCCATAAATAATCAACATCATCTTTTATTTTATTATCTTTGATGGCATCCCAATATTGATTAAAATATTTAATATAACTATCCATAAGATTACTTGTTAATTTTATTTCAGTGCCATTAGCATATGCTAATAGTTTTTTGGGTTCAATTGTAACGGTTGTATCATTAGCTTTAATTTCCAAAAGTAAGAATCTTTCATCTACTACTTCCTCTTCTTTTATAACATACAAATAAATACCTAATCCTAAGATACTAATACCTAATAATGCAATCAATTTTTTTAACATGAAAATACCTCTTTCATTAAATATTAAATATATTTTAACACATTAATTAAAATAATAACAAATTTATGTTAAAATATTGTTTGGTGATAGATATGGAAATTATTGGAATCATAACAGAATATAATCCATTTCATAATGGACACCTTTATCATATAAATGAAATAAAAAAATTATATCCAAATTCATTAATAATTTGTGTGATGAGCGGCTCTTTTTGTCAACGTGGTGATATTAGCATTATAAATAAATGGGCTAAAACAGAGATAGCTTTAGAAAATAACATTGATATTGTGGTAGAATTGCCATTTCCTTTTGCAACTCAATCGGCTGATATTTTTGCAAAAGGGGCTATTGCTATTTTAAATCAATTAAAAGTTAATAAAATAATCTTTGGCAGTGAATTAAATAATATCGAAGAAATAAAAAAAATAGTAAAAAAACAATTAAATGACAAATCAAATATTAAAAAGTATTTAAATCAAGGTCTAAATTATCCAACTGCCTTATCTAAATCATTAGATAGTAACATAAATACTCCTAATGATCTACTCGCTATTTCCTATATTAAACAAATTATGATTAACAATTATCAAATAGAAGCGATTACAATAAAAAGAACCAATAATTATCACGATAATAATTTAAATAATAAAATTGTTAGTGCATCAGCGATTAGGAATAACTTAAATAATAAAAATATTAAAAAATACTTACCTATTAAAGCATATAAAAATATATATAAAATTGATAATGAAAATTATTTTAATCTTTTAAAATATCAAATTGTTAGCAATATTAATAATTTAAATAAATTTCAAACCGTAGATGAAGGAATTGAAAATAAAATTAAAAAGTGTATTTATGATGCTAAAAACAGAGAACAATTAATTAAAAGTATCAAATCAAAACGATATACTTACAACCGAATTAACAGAATGCTTACACATATTCTTACTTCTTTTACTAAAGATGAAGCTAACAGATGCCAAAATATTGAATACATAAAAATATTAGGATTTAATGATAAAGGTAGAAATTATTTAAATAAAATAAAAAAAGAAGTAAGTATTCCTATAATTACTTCATATAAATATAATAGTTTATCATTAACTATTGAATATCGAGTAAATAATATTTATAGTTTAATTACAAAAGACGTTAATTTAATAAAAAAAGAACTACAAAAACCTATTATTAAATAAATTTCTATAATTTTTTAAACACAAATATCTTACTAAAAAGATAATTTAATATTAAAATTACAAATTGTAATAGTATTTTAGCAATTTTATCATTTAAGTAAATAATATCAACTAGCAAATACATTAATAAAACCTCTATTAATAAAGTAAATATTCTAGCAGATACAAATTTAATTAATTCTCTATATTTATTTTGAATGCTTTTAAAAACATACTTCTTGTTGGTGTAAAAAGCAAATAAAACAGCACATATCCAAGACATAATTGATGAAATAATATAATTAATATTAATAAATCTGAAGACAAAATAACTAAAAATTGATACTCCTGTAGTTAAGGCTCCAACTATAACATAATTAATAATTTCTTCATATTTTTTATATATTTTTTTTATTTTATTGATTATTTTCATAAATATCCTTAGTGATGTAAATTGGTCTTTTTTTAACTTCATTATAAGTTTTATCTATATATTTACTAAATATAGATAAAATAAGTACGTTAAAGTATGAAATTATTAATATAAAAATAAACAAATTATAACTAGATAAGTTGTTATTTACAAGACCTAATATTATTAAAATAGAAATTGTTAAAATTATTACTTTTCTAAATAATTTACATAATAGAAGAGGCAAATTGGCAAAGGCAATGATACCATCAATTGCATAATTATATAACTTTTTAAAATTATATTTAGACTTACCTATTTTTCTTTTATTAACGCTATATGGTAAATAAACTACATCAAAGCCAATATAAGGAAATATTCCTTTAGAAAAACGATTAACTTCTTTAAAGCTTAAAATTGTATCAATCATTTTTCTGTTTATAAGTCTAAAATCGCTTGCATTTTCTATAATGTTTATTCCTATGACTTTATTAAATATTTTATAAAATATTTTTTTACAAAAAGATATAATAAAATTTTCTTTTCTTCTTTTTTGATAAAAGCTTACACCATCACATTTTTTTTCATTTACTGTTTTTAACATCTTTAATATTAATTGCGGATCTTGTTGCAAATCAACATCGATCATAACAGCATAATCTCCAGAACAGTTTTCAAGACCAGCATAAATAGCTGCCTCTTTGCCAAAGTTTCTTGAAAAATCAAGTATTTTTATCTTACACAGATTAGTATTTATTAATTTTTTCATTTCTAATAATGTTTGATCATAGCTTCCATCGTTAATAAATATTAGCTCGAAATTATATTCTTTACTAAATATTTTTTTTATTTCATCAAAGAAGGGTTTTATATTTCCTTCTTCATTATAACAGGGAATAATTACCGAAATACTTCTCATATAATAATCTCCTTTACCTTCCAATTGATTTATAAATAATTTCATGTTTCTTTACTTCTTCTAAATTGTAACAATTTCTACCATCATAAACAACTGGTTTTATCATTAATTTAGCGTATAGTTTTAAATCAATATTTTTTATTTCAGGCCACTCAGTAAAAATAAAACATACATCCTTATCTTTTATGGCACTTATAATAGTATTTGCATACATTATTTTGTCTTTAAAAATTTTTCTAAAATTATCTAATCCAATAGGATCATAAGCAGTTACTTCACATCCACATTCTAGTAATAACTCTGTGTTTATAATTGAAGGAGCTTCTCTTAAATCATCAGTTCCTGGTTTAAATGTGACTCCTAAAATAGCAACTTTTTTATTTTTTAAATCTGGATAATCCTTCTTAAACTTTTCAAAAAGCTTAATCTTTTGGGCTTTATTTACTTCAATACAAGCTTTAATTGTTTTTAATTCATTACCTAAAGTCTTACTTAACCAATGAAGTGCTTTAGTATCCTTAGGAAAACAACTTCCTCCATAGCCAATACCCGCATTTAAGAATTTATTTCCTATTCTGGAATCATATCCCATTCCTTTAGTAACATCTTCAATATTAGCTCCTACACTCTCACAAAAATTAGCAATTTCATTAATAAATGATATTTTAAGGGCTAAAAAGTTATTAGATGCATATTTTACCATTTCAGCACTTTTTCTGTTCATAAAAATAATAGGAACATTATATGGTTCTTTAGTTAAAGGTAAGTAAAATTCTTCCATTATTTTTTTAGCATGATCATTTTCAACGCCAATAATTATTCTGGATGCATAAAGAGTATCTTTAACTGCCGTTCCTTGAGCTAAAAATTCAGGATTGGAAACTACATCTATTTTGTATTTAGAATCAGTATTTAATTTTTCTTCAATTATATCGTTTGTTCCAATCGGAACAGTAGATTTTATTATTACTACACAGTCTTTATTAATAGATGCTTTAATTTGATCTATTACTTGATAAACATAATCTAAATTAGCAGAGCCATCTTCTCGCTCCGGCGTTCCTACTCCAACAAAAATAACATCTTTATTTTTATATGCCTCTTTGTAATCAGTAGTATATTTTAAATTACTACGATTTTTTTTCATTAAGTCTTCTAATTTATCCTCATATATTGGAGATATTCCTTTATTCATTATATCTATTTTATTCTGATCGATATCAATACACGTTACATGATGATTAATATGGGCTAAACTAACCCCTGTTACTAATCCAACATATCCTGTTCCTGCTACTGCTACTTCCATATTATTTAATCCTTTCGAACTTTAAATTATTTTTTATTTATTTCCTTTTTTAATTTATTAATAAAATTATCATTATTACTTATAAATTTTTTAGGTTTAAAATTTTTAGATACTTTTATTAATTGGTTTAAATCATCATTTTCATCTAACTTTAATATATATCCTTCTTCTGAAAAGATATTTACTATTTCTTCCTGATGATCATCAACATGTTCTTTATATTTTTCTTTTCTAGCACAAGCGATCACCTTTTTGCCTTTTTTTAAAGGTCCAATTATCGAACCAGTTCCTCCATGAGTTATTATAAGATCTGCCTGTTTTACGTAATTATCCATTTTTTCATAATCAATAAAATCAAATATTTCCATTTTCTTACTTTGATATTTTGTATGACCAGCTTGAACAATTATTTTATCTTTTAAATCTAATTTTTCAAGATAATTAAGCAATCTTGTAAATTGTTGTTTTTGAGTGCCAAGAGTTACTAAAATCATTAATAAATCCCTCCCCAATATGCTGCTTTAGGATAAAATTTTAACATTGATTCCCATTGAACTACAAATGTAGTATAAGCATGTAATTTATATATATATTTTCCCGTTATTGATGGTGTATCTCGTTTAGCAAAACTTTCAATAAAAATAACTTTCTTACTAAATATTTTACCTAAACAACACATAGCTGCTGCTGTATTGGCTCCTGTTGATACAATTACATCAGGATGATATTTTATAAAATAAAACAATGATAGAATGCAACTTAATATTAATATGAAAGGATATGCCAATTTTTCATTTCTTGATCCATATGGTAAATATTTAATTTTATATTTATTTATTAATTTCTTAGTAACTTCTGTCTTTTCTGTTATTAAAATATAATTATAATTATTAAATATCGATTTAAGTTCCAAAAGCTGAGTTAAATGCCCTCCAACGCTTGATATAAACATTACTTTTTTCATATTTTATCACCTACTATTTCAATTTTATTTATAAAAATCTTTTTTGTCATATATTTTTAAATATATAGACCAATGCGATTTGCCATTTATTTTTTTATTATACGGTATGTATAGATATATTTTATCATCAACTTTCATTATTGTCGACTTATAAACTCTACTATTTTCTTCAGTTTTAACAAATGATATATCAATATTCTTAATAGTTTCAAAATTTAAGCCATTATTTGATTTCATCAGACAAAGTTCACCATTTTGTAAATAAGCTAAATAGTAATAACTATTATCTTCTCTAATTATTTCACCATGCCATACTATCTTAGTAAAGTTATTGATTTCAACTTTTATAGGACTTGTCCATTTTTTTAAGTCATTACTTTCTCGGTAATAAATATTCCCATCATAATTTACATACCAAATTTTATATTTATTATTTTCATAAATAATACTCATACTCATAAAAGCCTGATTATCTTCTTTATCAAAAATTAACTCTTCTTTAGACCAGTTAATTCCATCCTTACTTGTTTTTCGATAAATTAAACAATTATATTTTTTACTTTCAACTTTTCCATATATATATGGATTAAATCGATACCAAAGTTCAAACTGACCATTATTATAAAATAAATAAGGATCTGAACAATAATCTTTAATATGATTTTTAGTTGTACAAGCAACTGGATTAGAAAGTCCATTTGGAACAATCCAGTGGGTTCCAGAATTTGATGCTAAAATAGAAGGATTTTCATATCTTGGATTATCATTTGGAAGAGGAGTTAACGTTAACCAATATTTATAGCCAGAAACTTTTTTATTTAAATTTACTATTGAAGGATGAGTTGCCTGATTACTTCCATCGTAGGTTGTCGTAACAATAAAATTACTAAAATACTTATTTTCTAAACTATGGTAATACTTGTAATAACTAACAAAATAAACTGTATAACTATTATTAAGATGATAATATTTTAAGAAACTATTATATTGCTCTTCATTGGTTGGCTTTCCTTTTTGTCTTATAATTTGAGGATAAGGATAACTTGGTAAAATAATATTATAATCTTTTATTTTTATTTTAAAATTGATAATTTCTGATATTTCTAGTTTGTTTAAATAATTTTTATAGGCAACATAACCAAGTATTACTGATAATGATAAACTTCCTATAATTATCAAAATATTTATTATTTTTGGTTTAATAACAAATAAGTTATTAGCAAGTAAATAAGTAAAAATTATCAATATTACATATGAAGAGAAAAAGCATCTTGGTCCAATGCGATAAGAAACTAATAGAGGAAGAGCTACTATAAATGCTGATAAAAATAAACATAATAACATGAAAAACTGATTTTTATCTTTTTGATAAAACAATTTATATAAAAGATGAATTATAACATAAACATAAATTAAAAAGATTAATAACTTAATTTTAGTTGAAAATATAAAATTTAAAGGATTAAAGTATAAAAAAGGATATATTATAAAAGTTATTAACGATAATGCTATTATTAGTAATTGTGCATACTTATTTTTTACTTTTTTAATATTAAGAACAAATAGTATTCCAATAATAAAATTTAAAACAATATTCTCGTATGATAAACTATCTAACCAAATAGTATTTTTTAAATTGTAAATTATTTTATCTATAAAACCCATATTAACAAAAAAATCAGCATTAGTAAGTCTTGGCATATTTCCCCAATAAACTGGCGATAAAAAAGTAAGGGCGCAAAAAGCAATGCTAGTAAATAAGAATACTAATTGTAACTTATATACTTCCTTTCTTATTAAGTAACTTGCTCCTATTATTCCAACAGCTAAAAGGACACTAAAAATAGAATTATGCTCTGTAAATAAATTCATGAATATTCCACATAAGATAGCTATTACGTAATGATACCATTTGTATTCAATTTTTGCTTCTTTATTAAAAATATCTTTAGAAATATAAATAATCTCAGCAATACATAATCCTGGTATAACAAAATTAGCAAAACTACTCATCCAAGATATCGTATCTTTAAACATGCTAAGAGGCATTAAAATTAATAATAAAAAGCTTAACAAAATGCTTTGAAATTTATTAATTTTAATATATTTTGATAAAACAGTTATAAGAGTTAGCATAACTAAAGATGAAAAAATGCTTTTAAAAATATCACTATATTTAAATAAGCAAACTAAAATATTTCCAAAAAATCTACCATTATAAGTTTTCCATAGATAAACACTATTTTTTATTGAAGATAAAAAATTAAGAGACTTTTTACCCCAGTCGTCACTATTATAAGGAAACATATAAAATAATGCTCCTAGGAAAACAAAAATAATAAAACTAATAATTATGTCATAATAATTCTTTTTTATAAAATTCTTTAACATATCATTTTCTCCTAGTTATTTTATTTTTAAAAATATCTTTAATAGTTTCCCAAAATCTTCTTTCTAAATATAAAAATTCTTTTCTATAAAACAAATTAAACATTCCAATTACAATTAACAAAATAATAATTCCATAAATTAGTGAATAAACAAACCACATTGTTAAACTTTTAGGAACAAATGGCATAATCATCGAAAATAAGTAAACGATTGAAATAGTTAATAAAATTATTAAGATATTTTTTAAATGATAACCTAGCCAGAAAAGAACATCAAATTTATTAAACAATTTTTTAGCGGAATGATAAGCATAGCCCCAAGATTCTATTCCAAAAGAAGCAATAATTGTTCCAATTAATACGCCATTAATTCCATAACCTTTAACCAAAGCAAAAGATATTACTAAATTAACAAGAGCTGTTGCCATTAACATCTTTTTTGTTTCTTTAAATATGCCAAGAATGTTAGAAAGGATATGAGATGATCTAACAGTCAAGTTATGGTACAACATTAATAAAAACAATATTAAAGTAACAGTTGAAGCTGAATACTTTCCACCAATCCAAATAATTACAAATTTATTTAAAACAAAGAATAATAAAATAATCATTAATACTGCAAAAAAAGAAAATATGGTATTAGTTTGTAAAATGGATTTTTTTATTTTTTCTTCATCGTTAGTAGCTACAATACTACCTATCCCATCTTTTATGGCATAAAAGATATGTTTGGAAGTATCAACAGTATATTTTATTATATAATTATAAGATCCATAGACAACAACTGATTCTGTTCCCACAAAAGAGGATAAAAGAACAATATCAATATTATTAGAGATTAATCCTGCAATTCGATGAATTATTAAACTATTAACATCTTTTTTTATTTCATAATTTTTATTTTTGACATTTTTTAGCCATGGATAATCTTTTTTTATTTTATTATTTATTATTACATTTTGAATTATTGCAATAAATGATGAGGGAATTAATATCAAAATATAATTAAATCCTTGATATAAAAGAAGTATTTCTACTAATATTTCTAATGTTTTAAATGAATACATAATAACATTAAATTTATAACTTTTATTATCAGCTGTTACCACATATCTAGGAACAAACATAAAATAATCAATAACATTTTTAAGGACAAAAAGCATGAAAGTCACTACTAAAAAAATTAAATTGAAATTATTTTCTTTAATTATAAACTGAATAAAGAATGACAAAATAAAACCTATTATAATCATTCCAATTCCTATTTTTTTAAATATATCTACTGTTCCTGAATATAATCTATTTATTTCATTATAATTTTTATTATTTAAATGCTTATATAATCTATACATTAAAGCTGATCCAAAACCAGCTTCTAAAACACTAATATAAGAAAATAGATTAATATAAACTTGATTTAAGGCAAAAATATCTTCTCCTAATGACGTTATAAAAATTCTTACTTTTAATATGCCTAAAATTGCAATTATAAAATAAAATATATAACTAGATAAAAAATTTAGAATCCCATTTTTAGTTCTCATAAGCTACATCTCTTTTCGTTTTTCAATTGTATTTAATTCCATTTACTATTCTTTTTTTTCTTACTTTATTAGTTATCAATAAATCAATGTATGGCAATAATTTAAAACCATATTTAATATAATTTAAATTTTTTCTTCTTAAATATTGAATAAAAATAAAAGCATTTAATCGATACATCACTTTTCTTCTATCAAGAATGTTTAATTCTTTTAAATATGGCTTTACTAATTTTATTACTTCTTTTTTGGCTTCTATTGCTTTTAAACTACCTGTTATTCTAGTTTCACCACTATGAAAATACGATCTAGATCCAACAAAATTAAAGTACCCGATTTTGTAATTTCCAACAATTGTATTTAACAACAAAATATATTCTTGACTTGCAGGAATATCGTAAAATCCACCTAGATCTTCTAAAACTTCTTTTTTGTAAACATAACCAGTAGTTCCACTTATAACATCCACTAATATTTTTTTAAGTAAACCTTTTCGTGTCAAATCAAAATTTTTTTTGTAACTATTAATATATTTTTCTTTGGTATCGACATAATAATGCTCAACATCACAAAAAATCATATCATAATTATTTTTAGTAATAAATTCAATTTCTTTTTCAATATTATTAGGAAAATAAATATCATCATCATCAAGAAAAGTTATGTATTCGCCTTTTGCATTTTTAATTCCAAAATTTCTAGTTTTACAGGCTCCACCATTTTTAGGCATTTTTAAATATTTGACTTTAGGATTATTTTGATATTTTTTATTGATTAAATTTTCGGTTTCTTTTCTATGTATTGAATCCTTATCATTATCATCTACTACTATAATCTCAATATTATCGTATGTTTGTTTTAAACCAGAATCAATTGCTCTTTTTAATGTCGTTGGTCTACTATATGTTGGGATAACAATACTAACTAATGACTTTTTCTTCATAATTTACTCCTTAATTTAATAAAATTTTTAATTCACGTTTAATATTTTCATTATAATTTTTTAAATAATCATATTGTTTGTTTTTATTTTTTTTAGCTTTTATTATACTATCTATTATGTCATTTGATGTTTTAATATTAGGACAATATTTTTGTAAATGAGATGGCATAAAGACATCTAATCCTAACGTTTTAGCTTCTAATCCTACTATTCCCTGCCCTTCATAGCGAGACATCATAATAAATCCATCCATCAAATTCATAATATTATAAGGATTACTTTTCTCTCCTAATAAAGTGATGCTATTATTTAGATTATTTTTATTTATTTTATTAATGATATTAAACTTTTCTTCACCATCACCAATGATATAAAGATGAATATCATCTCTTTTTTGTTTTATTTTATGAAAATTATCAATCAAAATATCCATCCCTTTAACTTTTGCAAATCTACCAACACTAATTAAATTATATTTACTTTGATCAATTTTTAAATTTATTTTTTCTTTACTCTTTTCTATGACGTCATCCACAATAATCAAATTTGGAATTACCTGATAATTTTTATTAGCGAAAGGATATATATTATAAAATGATGATACTATTCCTTTAGAAACAAAAACAAATTTTTGATATAATTTAAATTTACTTTTTGATAAAATACTTGATATTTTATATCTTTTTTCATATTGATACTTTTTTTCTAAATCACTATGAATAAAACAAACTTTATTTTTAGAATTAGTATTTAATGTTGCGATTGCTGTTTCATTGCTATAACTGTTAAAATCAATTGCCAAATCATAGCTTTTATCGATAAAGTAATTATTTTTATAAAGTTTATTTAAAATATTAAAAGGAAGATACTTACCAATCTTAGGTAATTTATCTAAATATTTTATATTTATATTTTTACTTTTTTCTATTTTGCCAATATTAAAAAAGTTGCTTTTATCAAAAAGATATAAATCAATATCGACATTATTAATATTTTCTAAAATATTAATTAATGATCTTTGGATTCCTCCAACATGTAAATCTGTTTGAAAAATAGCAACTTTTTTCATCTTAATTTCTTCCTCTCATTACGTATAAAATTAAAGATATATCCTGCTGTTATTGCCCCATATATACTTACAGTTGGGGCAAAATAAGTATGCCCTGAAAAATACGCAATAGAAAATGTTAATATTAAGGTAATTCCACAACAAATTATTTTATCATTATCTAAATGTTTTTTTATTTTATTTAAAAACAATATAACAAATCTTATTAAAATATACGAAGGCAATAATAAATAGATTACCAATCCTATTATACCATAAGAATAGTATATATCAAAATAATCAGATTCGGCAATTACCTCATTTTCTTTGTCATTATATAAGGTGGATCCAAATAATTTTTGGATAAAACTTGCATCCTTAACTAATTCTTTTTTTATTTCTCTTTTTGTCTTTCTTCCACTATATATTATATCAATAATTGGACTATCTTCATCAATTAATGCCCCTTCTTTGTTTTCACTTTTAATATAGTAATCATAACGATTTAATTGATATATGTAATTATAATAATTTGGTGAAAAATAAGTTAAGCAAATGGTTATTGCAATTAAAATAAAATAATAGCCAACTTTTTTTATACCATTTTTACTGATTATAAAAATGATAAATTGTCTTAATAAATAAAAAGATAAAGAAAAAATTAAAGCGAGAGCTAAAGTTTTTGTGCCTATAATTAATAAGCCGCAGGAATAAAAGATAAATATGACATATTTAGTAAATTGGTTTTTTACTTTATTAATACTTAAGACAACAAATGGCGATAAGATAGCTAATAAATTGCTAACTTCATTTGGAGATCTAAACCACCCTATTTCTCCTTGCTTGCCCCAGCCATTAAATTCGGGTGATGATATCAATAATAAAGCAATCGAAATTACTATAATATAAACATTACTAATAATATTAATTATTTTGTTAAAATAATCCTCTTTCTTAAATGATATTAATTTTAGTGATATAACAGGAGCAAGCAGTAAAACAGCATTAATAAAGCCTGATAAAGAAAACCAATTATAATCAGCATAACAACCAGAATCATATGTTTTAACTGAACTAGACATTATCATCGCTAACATTATAAATCCAATATATATAAATGAAATTATTGATAAAATATTGAAAATATTTTCCTTTTTACTTTTATAAAATAAAATAATAAAAAATAAAATCATCATTGGATAATAGATTAATTTAGCAATAAAAATTAATTCTAACATTAATGTTTTAAGATTTATAAATGGCATATTGGCAACCAAAAAACCACTTACAAAAAAAATCACTAAAATACTATAAATTAACCAAACTTTTTTATTATTTTTAAAAATATAAAAGTAGGCAAGAAACAAAACGAAAAAACGAAATAATGCACTAAAAGAAATTCCAACTATATTTAACTCATTAGTTAAAGATGAAATTATATCAATCATTGGACTTAGAATTAACAATATCTCTACTATCGACATTTTTTCTTTTATTTTGGTAATTATTTCTTTCATAGGAACCTCCTTAAGATTATTTAACAATCCAGGCATTAATTACATATCTTTGCCCTACTGAATTAGTTACTCTTGGTTTATTGATCAATTTGTTATTAATAATTAAAGTAGATGATCCACCACCATCTAAATTAGCAGCATTATAAGCTTTATATTTAACAAATATATCGGCTAATTCCTTAATACTTATTCCAACACTACTAGACTGTCTACCATCAATAACAACCAAAATAACAATTCCATCTTGTCTTTGACCAATTGCTGTTCTAGGATGAATTCCGTATCCACCATTACCTTTAAAAGTTGATACCTTGCCATTGACGATTAAATATGGACCAAATTCAACAGCATCTCTAATGCCATTAGCAACTGCTTGTTTAGCGGTTTGGTTAGTTAGCGTTAAAACATTATCATTATTAAATGCTATTAATTGCCCTTTTTTACCATTATTATAATATATTTTTCCATCAGTAATAACATTGCCACTAGGTTTAATTAATGATCCTACTCTTTTAAAGCCTCCGGCATTAATACCAATAACAGCATTATTATCTTTTACTATTTTTTCAACGGTTTGACCACTATTAGATAAATTTTTTGCCATAACAAAACTAATTCGTGAAGGATCGTATAAAACAACCATATAACCTTTATAATTATCTCCTTCAATTTCTACTAATTTATATAAATCATTGCCTTCATCTTTTTTTAATACTTGTTCCTCATAAGCTGATTCATAATAATTTTGTTCTTCTATTTCAGTGATTTTTATCTTTGAAGTATCAGTTTCTCCTCCTACTTCAATAGTAACATTCTCACTTGCTATTTGTTTTACTTTTTCTTCAGAATAAAGGACATATGCATAATAACGATGAGACATTGTCGTAAGGGCTGTTGTTACTAACCAATCTCTAAAAAAACTAAGTGGTCCATAAGCAACGAAAAAAGAAATTATTACTAAAACATCTAAAATTATTAACAATTTGCCATAGAAATATTTAGATTTTTTAAATTTACTGTTATTTTTATTTACTTGATTAAGGTCTTCCTCAATTTTATTTTTTGACTTATCGATATCAGCTGCTATATCCTCAATTATTTCTACATTCTTTTTATTTTTAAATAATTTTTTAATTAACTTTTTCTTAGATTTTTCGGTAGTATCGATGATAGCATCTAGATTTTTTATAGCCGCTACTTTGCTTAAATCAATATTTTTATCGTTATCATTATTTTTCATCTGACGCTACCTCCAATTCATAAGGATTATTTTTGGTTCCATTTCCTTTTAAAATATTAACATCATCTTTTAAATAGATAGATGGTCTTATTTTTTTCTTAGCAGTAACAAAGTCCGCAAAAAAAGTTTTATCATCAGTAGTACTGTATACCAAGGTATTATTACTTCCATATGGTCTATTTGACAAGAAGACATTTAAATAATCTTGAACGTATAAATCGCCTATTTTCAATAAACCAACATTAGCATTATATTTAGCATTATAAACATCTTTATAATTATATTTATTATAGCCAGTATAAACTCCATAGTACCAATCTGATTTAACTATATACTCTTTACTATTTAAAGAATTATAAAAATTATTATTTAAGTAATAACCAATAGTTCCTTTAGCTGTAGAAAATTTACTATTACCATAAGTTATATCAATTTCATTACCTTCATTATCTTTAATATATCCATCAAGTGCTAATTGAATTTTTCCTTCTTGTTTTGATATAACTTTCCATAGATAATTACTATATTTTATATAATTAGAAACACTAACATTTGCTAATATATTGACATTATTATTTTCAATTATATATGGATCGCTTTTAGTTCCTGTTCCTGATACTAGGTTAGTATAATTTCTAATCGTAATAACTGGTCTTATTCCATGGCTGGATCCTAATATTTTGCCTTCTTGAATTCCACCATCTGATGCTACATACCAATATTGATTATTGCTATTAGTAGTTGCAAGCCACCAATCTTCTTCATTATTTAAATAGCTTTTAGATCCTCCTATTTTTTTATAATCATTAAGTGATAATAAAGTTACATAATCTTCTTCATATAAACTATTACACGTTATAGCCTCAACATTATCTATTTTATCTATACACAAAGAAGTTTTTTCCATATATTCATACTGATTGTTTAAACTCTTAAAATAAATACCAGTATTATTGACATTTTTAATATTTTCTAACCAATATCTAATAGGAGCATTTTGATATTTATCAGCTTGTTCTTGAATAAATAAGGTATCTGATTCTTCTCTAATCATTTTAATATTTTTATCTTGATCGATATCAATAATTCTCCACATTCTACCAGAGTACATAACATAATTTTTAATAGCATTACCTTTATAGGTATAAGTGCCATCATCATTATCTATTAATCCATTATCTAGATCAATATAACTAATATATTTTAATAGATCATCAACTAAAACAACTGCTTGATCAGATAATCCATTAGTGTTTTGTTTTAAATAATAATATACAAGGCGATATGAATAAAATATTACAAAAAAAAGAATAATTAAGGAATTAATTATATAGAAAAATGTTCTTTTTTTTATTTTTGATCTAGTTTTATTATCCATGTTGAAAGCTTCCCTTCTTAATCTCCAAAGTCATTTTGATAAGCGATTAAGCTGGCATTAATCATGCCATTTATATCACTAAATTTATCAACAATATCTTCATCAATTTTACCATTTTTATCACTTCTTAAATCCATTTCAAAAGTAAGTTCTACTTCATGGCCATATAGTGATTTGCTTTTTAACTTATATTTGGGCATTTTTTTAAGAGTACTAATTACTTCTTCATGAGCATTAGCATTATATTTTAATATTAATAAATATCTACTTGATACTTTAAAACCCATTAAATAGCTAATATAATATAAAATTCCTAAAATAAGTGAACCAATTATCGCTGGTAAATAAAAGCCCGCTCCTGCCATAATCCCAGCGGAAATGCCCCAAAACATAAAACCAGTATCAACAGGTTCTTTAACAGCTGTTCTAAATCTGACAATAGATAAAGCACCAACCATACCAAGTGATAATGAGATGTTGGAAGATATGGTTCTAATGATTAAAGCTGTAACCATTGCTAGCATAATAATACATAATGCAAAGGCTTTAGAATAAACAACTCCGGTATAGGTCTTCCTATATATGTAAACAATAAATATGCCAATCATAAAAGCTATCAATAATGATAATAACATCTGCTCAATAGTAATTGTTCCGGTAAATTCTTCCAAAACCGATTTTTTAATTGCATCAACAAAACTCATAAAATATTACTCCTTTTTATTTAATACTACGACATTTAGCAAATTTTGAAACAGCTTCTCGACACATTGGAATAGTTTCAATAATTGTTGCAATATGACTTGGTAGTATTTCATTAAATTTTATTTCTAATACTTGTTTTTTATCTCCTATAACTTCAAAACTAGGAGCTTTTTTATTAAATAAGTCAACATTATACATCCCAGATTTAATATGGGAATCAAATGTAACTCTAACTTCTGATAATGGATAAATATAAGCGATTCGATGATATTCAACGATGATGGATGGGATTAATTTTTTAGTTTTCACATCTAGCAAAAACTCTGTTAATAAAGGATCATTTGTCGAAATATCACTTATTTTACCTAAAATAATTTTACTATATATATCTCTAGAAATCAAGGTTTGTTTTTTGGAAGTTAACGTATTATATTTTAATTTAGCTTCAAGTCTTATAAAATTTTCATCGTTATTATAAATTCTAACTCGATACTTTTTGCGATATAAAACTCCATCTATTTTTTCATAATAACTACTTGATTTTAAATCATCAAAATATAAACTTTTAACGAGATATGAATGATCATCAAAATAAGAATTATTATCATTTTTCATAACTAAATTAAGTCTTTGTTTTAATATTTCTGCTTGATTATCAGAAATTATAAATTTTAATTCATGTCTATACTTACTCATAACATCACCCAAATAATTCCTTAGCTTTACTACTTGATAGTCCAAAAAAACTTTTTGCTTGACTTCTAATATAACTTTGTCTTTGTTTAGTAAACGTCTTTAAGTAATTAACTTGATTTTTCCATTCGTTATAAGAATAACCCCATTTATCTAAATTTCTCTTCATTTCAGGTTGTAATTCATTATATATTTGATCAATCATTGCATTGACATTGGCAGTTGACCAAGTATTTTTCAAATTATAACTAAGTCTTTCAATATAAGTATTTTTAAATTCTTTATTTTTCATTAAATTTCTAAGTAAGAAAGTTGAATAATGATTAAATGTCATCCCGCTAGAAGAAGTTGAAAACTGAAAGTAATTTTTTTCTGGATGATACATTGAATAATCTAAATCGTAAAAAATGAAATGCCATTTTCCATTGTCGACATAAGGATTAGAAAAATATCTACAATTGACAATATCGTTATTAGTTGTCCAAGTCTCAGCAATCCAAAAATCAATTAAATTCTCAATATCGATTTGCTTTTTTATTTCTTCATAATATTTTTGATTGCTCATCGAATGAGTTTTTATATAATTTAACATATTATTGTATTTTGTACTGCTGCCACTTTTAACATTGCCATCTATTCTTAAAATATCAGATTTTTCGCCACTAACGTTATAGTTATTATCAACAAAAGTAGCATCTACTTTCTCTCTAATGTAATAAATTCCCCAATAATTTCCATTAATATATAAAATTGTTGATTTATATGCTTGAACATCAACATTAGTATATTTATCAACTAATGATGTTGTTACAAGATCTCTAATAATAGCATGTCTATCGCCAGGCGCTTGTTCATCTTGAGAACCAGTCCTAAGTACTAGCGAATTAAAAACTGAAAAATCACGATTATCAAATACTTGATACTCCAGTTCGCCTTCTCCATATTTCTTTTTAAAAACTATTTCAAAGCTTTTTTTGGCATGGCCTCTTGTTGAACCACCAAATAATTGTAAAGCACAAGGTATTTCAAAGCCTTCTTTGCCATTTTCAAAAAACTCAGCATAAGCTGCTACTTCTAAACCCGTAACCCAAGCATTTCTACTTAAATAACTAAAATCGCTTTGTTTTAGGCTAACAGACATTACGGGAAGAATATGATTTTCATTAATAATATAAGAATTAGCAACTACTTCACTGTTTAACTTTCCCGATTCCACTGAAATAGCTTTAACTACAGAGGTTTTTGATAAAGTAAGGGGACCTTTATATACTTTTGAAGATGTCGTTGGTTTTGACCCATCCAAGGTATAATAAATAGTCCCTTCACCTTTAATTTCAACGCTTATATTTTTTACATCGTTATATATACCTGCTTCTTTTAAAATATCCGGTTTAAATGCTATCGCTTTTTGTCCTTTATTATTTTTAGCTTTTGGCGTCGGTGACGAATAATAAAATATTCCACTACTATTTCCTTTTCCAACGCTGTAACCCGTTAATACATCAGCCATAAATAAAGAATCAACAATTTTATTATTTTTTACTAAGTAAATCCCTTCTATATCTCCTAATTTAAAATTAGCATGTTTATAAGAACTATTGGATAATTTAGTGTTACCTGATGCCATAATAATATAATATTCACCTTTTTTTAACTCCACATCAGGTAATTTATACATGTTCATATTATCAGTACTAGTGGTAAGATAATAATCACTTAATTTTATAGTAGAATTACTATTATTTTTTAATTCAATCCAATCATAATATCTTCCACCATTTTGCGCCATATATTTATAATTAGAGTTCATTGCTTCATTAATAATTAATGTATCTTTAGTTTTTATTGTTGAGTTAAATTTTTCAATACCATTTGTATTATTAATATAGCCTGGACTAATACTACTACCCTTAAAAAAACCATTATTTCCTCTAATATAAGCAAGTCCATTAGACAAACTACTATATTTTACTGAATCAACAACTTGTCCTTTACTATTAGCAAGAACTACTACGCCATCAAAATTATTAAGTTTAAAATTAGCATGTAATATACCTTCAGTTATATTGCGATTAGATGTATAAACTAAGACAACTTCTCCTTTTTTAATTTTAAGATCAGGAAATTGCCATCTAAAATTAATTGAATCATCGTTTGATAAACTATATCCTTTTAAATTAATAGTTTCATTTCCAATATTAATTACCTCAATATAACCACTAAAACTATCATAATTATCAGTGAAATAGCCTTTATTATTAGGCAATATTTCATTTATTACAATACTATTTTCTTCATTTGATATAAGAGATTTTAAAAATAAATTATGTCCTTCTACTGTATTAGCATATCCTGGTGTTGGCTTAGTTTGAATTATCCACGAACCATTTAAATCTCTTGCCATAACATAATTGTTTGATAGTCCAACCGTTGTAACCGCATCAATGGTTTTACCATTAGGATTTCTTAGTGTTAAAGTCTCTCCACCACCACTTTTAAGTTTAAAATTAACATATAATCCATTTATTTTGCTACCACTTAAAAAAACAACAAGATATTCGCCTCTTTTAACAATGGCGTTAGGAAATGTCCACTTTATTTTATTAGCAACATCAGATAAACCATAGTTTTTTAAATTGACATCTTTACTAGTACCATTATATATTTCCACATAGTCATATAAATTGCCATTAGAATCAAGATAAGCTCCTTTATTAGCAGTCATAATTTCATTAATTACTAATTTATTTACAACAACTTCTCCTGATTCTAAATCTTTTTCTTTTAAAGATGCTTTTTTACCACTAGTACCAAAAAAGATAGATAAGACTAAAAAAACAACAACAATTAATATTGCTATAATGAAAAAATCCTTTTCCTTTAGAAATTTATTTTTATCAAACTTCACTACTATCTACCTCGTATCTACTTTATTTTCATTCTAATTTTATCATATGATTTCGACTTATTCAACCACTTTTTGACATATTGGACAATAGTAGGTACTTCGCCCATTTATCTTTTCTCTTACTATTATATTACTACAATTAGGACATTTTTCTTTTTCTTTTTTATGAACTAACAAATCATTTTGAAATAATCCTGTTATTCCCTCATCAGAGGTATAACTTCTAATAGTTGTTCCTCCTTTTTTAATCGCTTCTTCTAAAATAACTTTAGTATTATCAATAATATTTTGTAATTCTTTATTGTTTAAATCTTTACCTTTTTTATAGGGATTAATCTTTGATAAGAATAATATCTCATCAGCATAAATATTGCCAATTCCAGCGATAATGCTTTGATCAAGTAATAATGTTTTGATAGGAATGATTTTATTTTGATATTTTTCTTTTAAATAATCAATGTTAAGTTTATCATCCCATGGCTCTAAGCCTATTTTAGAAAGAGGCGTATTAGTAAACAATTTATCTTTTTCTACTAAATACATTCTACCAAACTTTCTCGTATCTTGATATCTTAACTGACTATCATCATCAAAAGTAATAGTAAGATGTTCATGCTTTAAAATAGGATCTTTTGTATTTTTATAAAAGAATTTCCCCTCCATTCGCAGATGACTTAAAAGATAATAGTTATCTAAGTTAAATATAAGCCATTTACCTAACCTATCTATATCTATTATTTTTGTATTTTTTATTAATTTTAAAAATTCTTCTATTTTAGGATAGGCTATCATTTTAGGATAAAATACTTTAGCCTCTTTGATATTTTTATTTAATATTTTTCTTTTTAATGTATTTTTTACTGTTTCTACTTCTGGTAATTCAGGCATATTATCACCTCTATATATATTATATCATTTTAAATTTTAAAAAAACAAGTTTTACCTTGTTTTACGATATATTTTCCCATCAACAATTTCTTTATTATAATTTTTTAAAGCATTTGTTAATGTCATGAATTTATAATCTTGTTCTAATAAAAGTGGAATTAACTTTTTGATTCCTTCTAATGTTGTTTCATATATATCATGAAATAATGCAATAGAACCATCTTTAATACATTCTATTTCCTTTAAAGTAATTTCAGTCATAGTATCAGGATTTTTATTTTCCCAATCTCTAGAATCACAAGACCATAAAATTACAGGTATAATTGTGTCATCTATAACACTAATGGTACCATCACTATTACCTGTTTCTTTTAAACCTATTGATTTAATGTTTTCTAACAATTCTTCCGTATATCTTCCTCCCCTTGGACGATATGCAGTTGTATATGGTATTTCAAATGAATCTAATATTTGCATTGATTTCAATAATTTTTTTTCAACTGTTTCTCTCGTTTCTTCTGTTAAATATTCATGGGAGCTATGAAGACAAATTTCATGTCCTTCTTCACAAGCTCTTTTTATTACATCCTTATATTTTTCTACATTATAGTCAACTACAAAGAATGTAACTTTAATATCATATTCTTTTAATATATCTAATATTTTTGATGTATATACTGATGGACCATCATCAAATGTTAATGTTAT
>CAZITT010000002.1:0-19478 GCA_964542235.1 uncultured Muribaculaceae bacterium
CTCCAGGTGGAAGAGCATTAAAATTTTATTCATCAATTAGATTAGATGTAAGAAGATCGGAGCAACTTAAAAATGGTGAAAACTTTGTTGGTAGTAGAACAACAATAAAAGTAGTGAAAAATAAAGTAGCACCACCTTTTAAGAACGCAATTGTAGATATTATTTATGGTGAAGGCATAAGTAAAGAAGGCGAAATAATTGATTTAGGAACAGAATTAGGAATATTAGAAAAAAGTGGAGCTTGGTATAATTATCAAGGTGAAAAAATTGGTCAAGGTAAAGATAACGTTAGATTATATTTAAAACAAAATTCTAAACTTGCCAATGATATAGAAAAACAAATTAGAGAAAAATATAATTTAAAAATAAAAAATAATGAAAATTCTAAATAAAAAAGATTTTAAAATCTTTTTTTGTTTTTTCTTTTTAGAATTTTAACTATTAAAATAGTTAAAGTAATAATTATTAAAACAATTGTTATAAAAATATTAGGATTATTTTTTAAAAATTTTGATAAACTAAATATTAAGATTTGATTTAATATAATATCGGTAGTGTATAATACTTTATTATTATAAGTAATTGTATAAATTCCTAATTTTGTATTCTTGTTAGTTTTATAATCTATCTCGTATAATCCTTGATAATTATATTTCAAATCTTTTATTGCATTGTTTGGCAAGTATTTTTTAACAGTTTCTTTAGCATAAATTTTAAAATTATTGATAGTAGTATATTTAGTATTAATAGTTGTAATTAAATCATTTTTAGTTAAAATATTTTGATAACTGTAATTATTAAAATAATATTCATAAATAGTTTTAGAATCATTAATATTTTCTATTTTTTTTACACTAGCATATGGAGCATTAGCCGTTATTAAAAGAAAATTAATATTATTATTTGTGGCAGTACTACTTAAACATAAACCAGCTTTTTTGGTAGAACCTGTTTTTGAGCCAATAATATAACTAGTATTGATTTTATATTTATCAGAAATAGCTTTTAGAGAAGATTCCATTTTAATGTTATTAGTAGTAACGTATTCTTTAGCTTCATATATATTTTTAAATGTCTTATTTTGTAAAGCATATAGTAAAATTATTGACATATCGTAAACTGTAGAGTAATGATTACTAACATCTAGTCCGGACGTATTTACGAAATGAGTATTTTTAAGACCTAAATCAAATGCTTTTTTGTTCATCAAATCAACAAATTTTTTTTCACTACCTGAGATATTTTGAGCAAGAGCAATTGTAGCATCGGCACCAGATGGAAGCATTGCTCCATATAATAAATCTAAATAAGTAACTTTATCATTAACTTTAAAACCTGCCAAAGATGCAGTAGTTGGAATTGAGTCAAATACTTTTTTTGTAATAGTAACTTTTTCATTTAAATTTTTAATATTTTCAATAGCCACTATCGTAGTCATAATTTTTGTTAGGCTAGCAATATAAATTTTTTCATTAATATTTTTTTGATAGATGATTTCATTGCCATTTAAATTATACATTATGACATTATTAGAAGAAATTTTAAAATCTTCTGCTAGAATGTTAATAGGATTAAATAAAAAAAATATTAATGTTAAAACTATTAAAAATTTCTTTTTCACAAAGCCTCACCACGCTAATTATAGCATATCTCTTTAATGAAATGGTAGTGTTTTATCTTGACATATGCTAAATAAAAAATTAAAATAAAGTTAGTGTTAGTAATTAAAATAATTAACATAGATTTGAATGGAGGTAGTTAAAATGGGTAGTACACTCATCTCCATTTCGTTGGTCGTATTAGGATTAGGTGCTGGAATCGGTGGAACTTATTTAGTTTCACATATTAAAAAATCTAATATTGATAAAAAAAGTGAAAATTTGTTAGAAAAAGCTAAAAAAGATTCAGAAAAGATAAAAATGGATTATCTACTTGAGGCAAAAGAAGAAGCTCACAAGTATAAATTGGATATAGAAAAAGAAATAAAAGACAAAAAAGAAGATTTAAGAGAAACAGAAAATAGATTACATCAAAGAGAAATCAATATGGACAAAAGAGATGAAATGTTTCAAAAACGTGAGCAATTATTAGCTGAAAAAGAACAAAAAATAGAATCAAAGCAAAAACAAATTGAAAATGATCAAAGAGAAATGGAAAAAATAAAAAGTGAACAGTTAGAATTATTATCAAATATTAGCAGTTTGAGTAAAGCTCAAGCGACTGATATGATTATGGCTAAAGTAGAAGAAGCCATGAATAAAGAAATAGAAAGTTATATTAAAGAAAGAGAAGATGAAGCAAAATTAACAGCTGATAAATATGCTAATGATTTAATTGTTTCATCAATGCAAAAATATTCATCAGATATCGCTAATGAACAGACAGTTTCAACAATAACACTTCCTAATGATGAAATGAAAGGAAGAATTATAGGTCGAGAAGGAAGAAATATTAGGACTATTGAGGCTATTACAGGGGTTGATTTAATCATAGATGATACGCCTGAAGCAATTGTAATTTCTAGTTTTGATCCATTACGAAGAGAAATTGCTAAAGTAACAATAGAAAGTTTAATTAAGGATGGTAGAATTCATCCTACTAGAATTGAAGAAATATATGATAAAGCGGTAAAAGAAATAAAAACAAAAATCATGGAATATGGAAATGATGCTTTATTTCAATTAGGAATTACTAAAGTTGATTCAGAGTTAGTTGAATTAATAGGCAAATTGCATTTTAGAACTAGCTATGGTCAAAATGCATTAACTCATTCTTTAGAAGTTGCTCATTTAGCAGGTTTAATTGCCGGTGAACTTGGAGAGAATGTAGCACTTGCTAAAAGAGCAGGATTACTACATGATATTGGCAAAGCCATTGATCATGAAGTTGAAGGAAGTCATTCAGATATAGGAAAGAATTTAGCGAAAAAATATCATGAACATCCAGTAGTTATTAATTCTATTGCATCTCATCATGGCGATGAAGAAGCAACGAGTATTATTTCGGTATTAGTTCAAATAGCCGACAGTTTATCAGCATCAAGACCTGGTGCTAGAAATGATTCTTTAGAAAATTATTTACAAAGATTAGAACAACTTGAAAATATGACTAAAGGAATTAAAGGAATTGATAAAAGTTATGCTGTTCAAGCTGGTAGAGAATTAAGAGTTCTTGTAAAACCTGAAGAAATAGATGATTTAACAGCGCATAAAATAGCAAGAGATATTAAAGAAAAAATTGAAAAAGAAATGCAATATCCAGGAACAGTTAAAGTTACTGTTATAAGAGAAACAAGGGCACAAGAAGAAGCAAAATAATTTATGCATAATTTAAAAATTAGTGTGTATAATATTACTAGAGGTAGTTAAGGTAGTACTTAATTACCTCTTCCCTTTTTATTATTTTTCTTTTAAAATATATATGTAAGGAGAAAAATATGAAAGAGTTTAAAAAATTTATTCAAAGAGGGAATGTTATAGATCTAGCAGTAGGGGTTATTATGGGAGCAGCTTTTGGTAAGATAGTATCATCATTGGTTGAAGATGTTTTAATGCCCATATTTGGTATTATTGTTGGCGGAATAGATTTCACTAATTTTGTAGTAAAGATAGGCAGTGCTACCATTAGATATGGATTATTTATCCAAAATATAATTAATTTTGTAATAATAGCATACTGTATATTTATAATAGTTAAATTTATTAATAAGCTTACTAACAAAAAAGAAGCTAATAAACCTACTTGTGAAGAAGTAATACTATTAAAAGAAATAAGAGATTTATTGAAGAATAAAAAGAATAAATAATTTTAAAATTATTTATTCTTTTTATAATTAGCAATTTTAAAAATATTAGGGAAAGCATATATTAAACGCTTATTTAATTTAATTAAAAAGTTTTTTACATGTTTTGATATATCTTCTGTACTATCTTTATATATTGTTTTATTATCAGGATCAAATTTAATAATAATTTGAAAAGATGTTATTAAATCAATAATGATAATAGAAAATAAAATAATTGACAAATAATTAATAATATTAGTTGGAATAATATTTATTATTTTTAAAAGATAAGGATTTATTTTACATATTATATATCCACCAAAACCAAAAATGATTAAATTTCTTACGCAAATTCTGCCATTAATATTTAATATTTCATTTGAATAATTCCACCACCTGATTTTAAAAATAAGTTCCATAAAGTAGCTAGTTAAATATTCTAATATTCCACAAATTAGAACAGATAATATGAACATTAAAGCATATTTATCTGTTATTTTTGATGAAATAGTAATAATTAAAATACACCCAAATCCATATATTGGACAATATGGACCAATTAGAAAGCCGCGATTTATAAATTTTTTCTCACTAGTAAGAGTTCTAATAACTTCAATTAGCCATCCAACAAAAGAATATATAACAAATAGCATAAAATAAATTTTTATATCACTCATATAAAAATATATGAAATAATAATTTATAAAATGATGGCATACATTATTGTTGCTATTTTTTTATTTGCATTAATTATTATAGGAGTAGATATTATGTTCTTTTTATTATTTATATTTTTGATTCCGTTTATAATTATTTTTTTCCCTATAATTTTAATAATAGGGATTTTCCAGTTAATATGTGGAAGTTGTAATTGTAGAAGATGGTAGTTTTCTATTTTTTAATATAGCTTTTTAATTGAAAAATTTTTCTTAACATATTTTTATATGTTTTTCTTTTTTAAAAATTTAGTCTAAACTTTAAATGTTTAGTATATTTATATTATTTTCTACTTCTTAGGAGAACATCTCTTGATTCTTTAGAAATTTCGCCATATAATGGGCCAATATTTTCAGGGATTGCTTCTTCTATCATAATAAATTGTTCATAAGTAATGTCATCACTTGGATAAAGAAGACTTTTTCTTTCATCAAAAAGACCATATATTTCACCAAAATAATCTTGAATCATTATCAGTGGATAAGCATATCTAATTTTTGTTTTTGGATTTAAGGTATAATCACTAAAATCACTATCTGTTGCTTTTCTTACTGCATGTAAATTAGTGAAATCCTGCCATAGAAATGCGTATGGACTTGTTAAAAATTTCTCAATCATTTCTTCTTCTGATAAATTAAAATAATTTTGAGGAATTACACCATGTTCATCCATAAAACGTAAAATATCGCCTAAAAAAGCAGTTGCATATCGGCTTTCTTTAGATAATTGCCAAGTAGTGTATAAATTAATTGCATCCATGAAATCCGTTACACCAAAATAACTATTATAATAATCTTGTAAACAAAGTTCAGCAACATAATTTTTTCTTGAAAGATTACATATTAATTGATTGCCATTTATTTTTTTGAAAGCATACTACAACAAGATCAAATAGTTCCTTTATAGGTTCTAAATAAAATTCTTTTGTCCAAATGTGAGCTGCTGATAATATACCATCTAATCTATCAACACATAAGGCAGGGCGATCTTTATCAATAATAGGATACTTACTTGCATTGCATATTTTTGTTATATCAATTTTATCTTCAGATAGTAATTTTATTACTTTCTTATCTTTTGAAATAACTTGGTATACACTCATTTCATCTTTATCTTGCCATGCTTCATTGCCATCTTTATAAGATTTAATATGAGAAAATGGGTAAGTACCACTATCATGAAATCTTGCAGTAATTGCTTGTTTTAAATTACCTGTTGCAAGCAAAGTAATAAAGGCACTAACACGACTATGATCATCACGAGAATAAAAATCAGCTGGATTTAACTTTTCTATTCCAACATAATCCATGCCGCAAAACATTCCTATATATTTTAAACGTTTTAACGATTCCACTTCATCATATCTAATTAATCTTTCATATAGTTTAGGATAATCCTGTTTTGCTAATTGTTCAAAAAAAGCAACATATTTTTTAGAAGATATTTCTGTTGATAATATTTTATCCATAATAAAACTCCTTTAAGGAGTTATTATAATTGAATATGTTTGTTAATGCAATAGATTTATCAACTAGTAGTTAAAAAAAACTGTAAAACATTAGTTATTTTCTACAGTTTTTATTTTCAATCATGTACTCTTTATATATTCCAATTAAATCTTTATCCATTAAGTTTTCAGGCAGATTTTCTAAAGGAAAGAATTTTAAACCTCGTGATTCTTTCATAGATTGAAAATATCCATTTCCTTTATCAATTATTTCTTCATAATTACTTCCCAGAATGCCATTATAATTTTTTACTACATATAACACTGTATTATTATATACAATATCTCCGTTTGGATATGAATTTTTTCTACTTTCACCGGATACAGCTTTTATGAGAATTAAATCTTCAATTTTAGCAGTTAATCCAGTTTCTTCATTTAGTTCTCTTATAGCAACTTCTTCAAATGTTTCACCTAATTCTTGTAATCCACCAGGTATACACCATAAATCTCTATCAGTACGATGCTGTAATAATACTTCATCATTTTCATTAACAACAATAATAGCACTTCCATTTTGAAATAATGGCATATTTCTTAATTCCTCTTTTAATGAATTTCTTAATCTTAAAATATAACTCAAACTTTTTTCCATATATATACCTCTTTATAGAAATTATAACAAAAAACTAAGTAAATTTCTACTTAGTTTCTTTATTTAATAAATTAGTTGAAAATTTTTATTCTATCTAATTTTTCCTTTTAATTATCTTAATAAAATATATTTTTAAATCATTTTATTTCTTCTATGTTTTTAACAGTAACAACAATAGCACCTAACGGATTTGTATTTTTGTTTTTAAATAATTGAATATCTAAGTCAAAATACTCTCCATTTGTGTAATAATCTGCTATTCCATTCATCCTTAAACCCTGATATTGTTTATTAAATGTAGTTAATACAATATTTTTATTTTTCAAAATATTTTTGGGAGTATTAACCATTTCATTATGCGAAATCAATATTTTATTTTCTGCAATAACTTTTACATCCGATGCTATTGATAGATTAGGCATATTATCTTCACTTACAGTAGCAATATGCATAGGATTCATATCAATTAAATTCTTTTTTTCTAATAAATTCATTATTATACCTCCAATTTAATTATAAACTATTCTTAATAAAATATAGTATCTACCAATTTTTATTATACTAATTTTAACCTTATTATTTCTACGATTTTTATATTTTTTATTTCAAAAATTTGGAATCTCTTTTATAATAATCGTGAAATAAAAGTGATTTACAAAATATTTGTTTTTACTTCTTTTTACAAATATATAGCATATGACTACTATAACCTTGAATATCTCTTCTTTCACAAGTTTTCATATGATAATCAAGCCAAATAGCAAATTCTTCATTTGATAATTCATTAATATATTCTCTAAATGGATTTGCAATACCATCAGTAGCAACATCTTTAATAAACTCGCAATTAAAACCTTCCATCATTTTTTCAAACTCATCAACATAAAAAGCTGTAAAGACTTCTTCCGGTAATTTTAAAGATCTATAATCTTCATCAAATGTTCTTTTTAATTCTAATAAATTTCCTTTTTTAAGTCCCCAATTTAATATAATTGAACCATTAGTTAAATAGGCAATAAAAATATGCCCATTTTTTTTGGTAACTCTTATAGCTTCGCTAATTGCTTTCTTGTTATCTTCTTCAGTATATAAATGATAAAGTGGGCCCAATACTAAAGTTATATCAAATGTATTGTCTTCATAAATACTTAAATCAAGTGCATTACCTTGTCTAACATTAATATTCATATTATTTTTAATACAAGCTCTAAAAACTTCAATGTTATATTGTACTAATTCTATTGCTTCAACTTCATACCCTTTATCAGCATAATACAATGAATAAATACCAGTTCCAGCACCAATTTCTAAAATCTTATCATTCTCTTTTAGATATTTTTCAATATATTTAGTTGTAGTTATAAATTCTATACTATGAGATTTATCTTTGGTTAATCTATCTTTTTCAGTACCTTGTTCATAATAACTTATTAGATCCTTATATTCCATATTTTTAGCTCCTTATTTTATTATATATTATTTTTTCTAAAAACAAAAGCCAAGTACTTTTATTACCTTGACTTATTTAATTAATCCCCAAAAATTGGGAATCTCTTTTAAAATGGTCGGGAAGACAGGATTTGAACCTGCAACCCTTTGGTCCCAAACCAAATGCTCTACCAAGTTGAGCCACTTCCCGATAGCAGTAATTTTACTATATTTAATAAAAAATAGCAATACCTAAAACGTTAAATTGTTATTATTTGTTAATTTTTATTGTTATAATATTTTTTCTATATTATAATTAAAATCAGGATGGTGATTTATGAAAACTAGGATTGTTAGTTCAATCATTATGTTATTGGGTGTTGGATCATTACTTTATATAGGAGGATTATACTGGGTAATATTTATTGCTATTTTGTCTTTGATTGCAACTTGGGAATTGATAAAAACAAGAGAAATCAAAAAAGAATTTCCAATAATAATGAAACTTATTACGTATCTTTTAACACTAATTTTAGTAATTGCTAATACTTTGTCAGGGACAATTAATTTATCTCTTAATTATAGTATTATGGCTAGTTTCTTTTTATTATTTTTAATGCCACTTGTTTTTATTAATGATAATGAAAGATATAATATTAATGATGCTTTTTATTTAATAGGTATTGTTTTATTTTCTGGTTTATCTTTTAGTTTAGCGATTACTTTTAGAAGCTTAGATATTGTTTATATATTATATATAGCTTTAATTACTATTATGACAGATACGTTTGCGTATTTTACCGGAATATTAATTGGTAAACATAAATTATGTGAAAAAATTTCTCCTAAAAAAACTGTTGAAGGTTTAGTTGGCGGAACGATCATGGGTACTATTATTCCGTCTTTATATTATTTGGTAGTTATTAATATTGATGCTAAGATATTTGTTGTTGTTTTAGTTACTTTTATTTTATCTCTTATAGGTCAATGTGGGGATTTGATGTTTTCTAGCATTAAAAGATATTATGGTAAAAAGGATTTTTCAGATATCATTCCAGGGCATGGTGGAATATTAGATAGAATGGATAGCATAATATTTGTTATATTAGCATTTTCAATTGTTATGAAATTATTATAATAGGAGGAACAATGACATTAATTTTATACATAATTATTTTGGGGGCTACTATTTTAGTTCATGAATTTGGACATTACTTATTTGCCAGATTAACAGGAGTTCACATTTATGAATTTTCGTTAGGAATGGGGCCTACGATATATAGCAAAAATTCAAAAAAAACAGATACTAAATACTCAATTAGAGCTATTCCAGTAGGCGGGTTTGTGCAATTAGCAGGAGAAGAAATAGAAATAGAAAAAACAAGAAAAAAATATCCTGGAAAATGCTTGCAAGATAAAAGTTTATTGCAAAGATTTTTAATTCTTTTCTTTGGTGCAGGATTTAATTTTATTTTTGCAATTATTCTATTATTTTTAATTGGATTAATTTTTGGTTCAAAAAACTTAGATCCTGTTATATCTCAAGTAGAGGTAAATACTCCAGCCTATGTTGCAGGTATTCAAAATGGCGATAAAATATTATCTATAAATAATAAGAGAGTTAAGTATTTAGATGATATTCCATTGTATTTAAATATTGTACCTAGAGATAAAAGTGTAACATTTAAAATATTAAAAACTGATGAAACTATTAAAGAATATTCAATAAAAGCAGAAAAGAAAACAACTGATAATGGCGATAGTTATATATATGGTATTGGAATTACTCAAAAATATGAAAAAGGGATTTTAAAAGCATTTAAATTTTCATTATTGCAGACATGTGCATATTTTAAGCAGATGTTTGTTGCTCTTTTTAACTTATTTACAGGGAATATATCAATTAAACAGCTAAGTGGGCCAGTTGGAATATATACAGTAGTCGGAGAAGCTAGAGGTTATGGTATATTATCTATTTTGATGTTAGTAACTTTTTTAAGTATTAATGTTGGTGTAATTAATTTGATTCCATTTCCGGCATTTGATGGAGGAAGAATACTATTTTTAGTAATTGAAAAAATAAAGGGTTCGCCTATTAATCCCAAGGTTGAAAACATTATTCATAGTATTGGATTTATCTTGTTATTATTGTTAATTGTTTACGTTACATTTAATGATATATTTAGAATAAGTGGATAAAATCTACTTATTTTTTTATGCAAGGGATTTTATCTTTCTACAGGAAATAATTAGTGTAGGGAGGAAATGATGTGCTAAAAAATTATCCAATATTTATTCAAGAAAACAAAAATGATTGTGGGCTTTGCAGTTTATTAATGATTTTTAAATACCATGGAATTAATATATCAAGAAATAAACTACAAAAGATGGTTAAATTAAGTAAACAGGGAATAACAGCATTAAATCTAATAAATGCTAGCAATAAATTAGGATTAAATGCTAAAGGTGTTACTTGTGATATAAAAAGTTTAAACAATCAATATTTGCCATTAATTGCACATACTGTTTTAGATAATAATTATCTTCATTATCTAGTTATTTATAAAATAGATTTTAAAAATAATTTTGTTTTAATTGGTGATCCTGGTGAAGGATTAAAAAAAATAACAATTGACGAATTTAATAAAATATCATCTAAAGTTTTTATTATCTTTGAAAAAAATAATTTAAAGAAAGAAAAAGATAAAAGATTTAAAAATTTTATAAAAAAAATTATAATGAATAATAAGAAAATGGTGATTAAAACTATTTTTATTTCAATTATTGTTATAGTTTTATCTTTAATCTTTAGTTTATTTTTAAAATTAATAATTGAAAACATTAATAATGATCAATATTTAATTATTATTTTTATTAGCTTTTTGTTAATATCTATTTTTAAAAATATTTTAAATTATTTTAAGAATAAAATAATTGGTAATCTAAGTCTTAATATTGATAGGAATATTAATAATGATACTTATAAACATATATTTTTGCTCCCATATCAATACTTAACAAATAAATCAAATGGTGAGATATTTTCAATAGTTAGTGATTTATCTGATTTTAAAGAAAGCATTATTAATCTTTTAATGACAACAATTATTGATGTTTTAATGATAATTGGGATATTGTTATTCATGATATTTATTAATCCAATATTAATTATTTTAATTTTTATTATTATCTTGATATATTATTTTATCTTTAAATATTATAGTGAATCATTGTATCAAATATTTTTTAAGTTAAAGAAAGCTAATATTGAAACTTCTATTTATTTATTAGAGTCATTATCAGCAGTTGAAACAATTAAAAATCTTAATATTCATGAAAGCATTACTAAAAAATTATATTCTAAATACGAAAGTTATTCAGAGCATATAAAAAAATATAATGAAAAATATAATGAATATAATTTTAATAAAAATATAATCAATGAAACAATTTTTATTATGATAGTTTTAACCCTAGTTTTTTTAATATCAAAAAATATTATTAATATATATGACTTGATATTATTTGAAAGCATTTTTTATATTTTAAATGGTTGTCTTGAAGATATTTTAAATAATGGCATTGTTTATAAAAATTATTTAGTAGGGATAAATAAAATTCTTGATTTATATGATATTAAAGAAGAGAATTTAAATAGTAAAAGTTATGAGTTAATAAATGAAATAGATATTAAAAATTTATCGTTTTCATATGACAATAATAAAATTTTTAATAATGCTAATTTAAATATTTCTAAAGGCGATAAAATTTTATTAACCGGACCATCTGGATCTGGCAAGTCTACTATTATTAAGCTTTTATTAAAGTATATTAAAGGTTATCAAGGAATAATAAATTTAAATGATAAAAATATTAAAAATATTAATCCTTATATAATTAGAGATAATATTACTTATGTTTCACAAAACGAGAAGCTTTATAGTGATACAGTTGAAAATAATATAATTTTAGGAGAAAGATATATTAATAATCTTAATGATGTATGTAATGTGTCATTAGTAGATCAATTTCTAAAAGAAAAAAATATAACTTATCAGGAATATTTAGAAGAACAAGGAATTAATTTAAGTGGAGGAGAGAAAAAAAGACTTGTTATAGCACGAAGTTTATTAAAAAATAGCAATATAATTGTATTTGATGAAAGCTTTAATGAAATGGATGCTAAAATGGAAAGAGAAATACTAAGCAATATTTTTAAAAGATATAATAATAAAACAATTATTGTAATTACTCATCGTTTAGTAAATAAAGATTTATTTGATAAGTATTTTATTATAGAGAATAAAAAAATAATAAAAGGAGGATAAGATGAAAGAATTAAAAAATTATGAATTAAGATGCATTTATGGCGGTGCAATATCTGCAGCAGTATTAAAAATATTAGGAATAATCGCTGGGATAGTCTTTGGAATAGGGGTTGTTGATGGGTATGTTAGACCACTTAGATGTAGATAAAATTTATCATTTAAATAATGAAGAATTAGATATAATTTATGGTGGAGCAGTATCGGGAACTTTAATTAATGCTATTACATCAGCTTTAAAGGCAATTCTTGACTTGGGAAGAAGCTTAGGAACGGCAGCTAGAATGATAAAAACCAAAAGTTTATGCAGTGTGAAATAATTACTAAAAACAAATTAGTTAATATTCTATTAAAAAGCTTACTAATTATATCAATCATTATTTTAAGCATTCTAGCTATTGTATTAATTTTTAATATTGGTAGTCATCTAGGCATGTTGATTAGATGCATAAATATATAAAAAAATATTGTTTTTCTCAACATTATTTGCTATAATTCTCTTGTAACAAAGGAAGGAGGGATATAAAGTGGCAGGAGTAGCTGTTAAAAATGGTAATTTGGATAATGCGTTAAAACGCTTTAAACAAAAATTATCACGCGATGGAATCCCTTCTGAAATGAGAAAAAGAGAAGCATACGTAAAACCAGGAGTTAAAAAAAGACAAGCAAAACAAAAAGGCATAAAGAATGCTAGAAAAAAGAATAGGGAAAGATAAACTTTCCCTTTTAATTAGGAGGATAAAATGTTAGAAAAATTAAATATTGATTTTATAAAAGCAATGAAGTCCCAAAATAAAATGGAATTAGCCGTAATTAGGAGCATTAAAGGAGCATTACAATTAGAAAAGATTAACAATAACAAAGAAATGACCGATGAGGTATTTATAAGTGTTGTAAATAAACAAATAAAAATGCGCAAGGATTCAATAGTAGAATTTGAAAAAGGCAATAGATTTGATTTAGTAGAATCTTATCAACAAGAAATAGATATACTAAAAAAGTATATGCCTGAAGAGTTAAGCGATGAAGAAGTAGTTAAAATTGTTGATGACATTTTTAATAAGTTACAGCCAGTAGCAATTAGTGATTTTGGGACAATTATGAAAGAAATTACCCCTTTAGTAAAAGGAAGATATGATCTATCTAAACTAAGCAACATAATTAAAGAAAGATTAAACAAATAAAAAGAAGATATTAATTTGTATGGACTTATATGTTCTTTTTTTTTATATTCTACAATATTTTTAAATAGGTGATTAGCATGTTAAATAAACTCCAAAAATACCTCAATAATTCTGGATGTGAAATTAATATTTTTGAAAATAATATTCATGTTATTAATTATAAAAACATAATTGTATTTGATGAAGATAACATTGTTTTAGATGTAGATAAAAAAAATTTAACAGTTAAGGGAACTGACTTAGTAATTAGCAAATTGCTAGATAATGAGATTTTAATAAAAGGTAATATTAAAATAATTGAAATAAGGTGATTATTTTTTGGAAAATTTTTATATATTAGAAATAATAGGTAAAAACCCTAAAAGGTTTATTAAATCCTTATTTAAAAATAAAATAAATATGTATGATATTAGATATGAAAAAAATAAAGCAATTGTTAAGATATCATATATGGATTATTTAAGTATTATTAAAATAAAAACTTCTTATATTATTAATGTAGTTAATATTGAAGGAATAAGAAAAATAAAATGGTTATATTATAAATATAAAATATTTTTTATCATGGGTTTTTTAAGCATTGTTTTTCTTATTTTTTTGTCAAATATTATTTTTAAGATAAATTATATTGATATGGATAAAGATATGATAAAAATTATTAATGAAGAATTAATTAATCATAATGTAACAATTTATTCTTTAAAAAAAAGCTATAAAACCTTGGAAGAAATAAAAAATGACATTAAAAGAAAATATGTTGATAAAATAGAATGGATTGAAATAGAAGAAAAAGGTGTTGTTTATAACGTTAAAGTAATTTTACGAGTAAAGGATAAGCATGAGAATAATGTAAATTATAGGAATGTTGTTGCCAAAAAAGATGGTATTTTAATTAATATAAATGCTACTAGTGGTCAAGTGGTTAAGAATCCAGGAGATTATGTAAAAAAAGGAGATATTATTATTAGTGGTATTATTAAAAATCAAGAAAATATTGTTAATATGGTTAGTGCTAGAGGTGATGTTTATGCCGAGGTATGGTATAAGATTACTATTAAACATCCAATAATTTATGAACAAGAAATAAAAACTGATAAGAAAAAAATTAGCTATTATATGGAAGTTCTTGGTAAAAAGATTTTCTATAGTAATAAAAAAGATTACTCTTTAATTAAGGAACGAGTTTTGTTTAGAAGTAGTATATTTAAAATTATTAGAAAAGCAGATAATAAAATAATAAAGAAAGCTTATAGATATAATGTTGATGAACTATTAAAAAAAATAGAAAATATGGCTAAATTAAGAATAGAAAAAATGTTAGAAGATGAAGAAATAATATTATTGCAAAAGACTTTGAAAAAAGAAGTAAAAAATGATAGAATGAATGTAGAAGTTTTTTTCAAAGTAAAAGAAAATATAAGTACATATGAGAATTTAACGTATCCATAGATGGAGATTTTATGATTGATAGTTTAAAAAGAATGATAATTAACATGATTTATTTCGCTTGGCCAATGGTTGTAATCTCAATCGTTATTTTAACATCGCTTAGAATTATTTATTTAATAAAAAACAAAGAAAGGTTTATTTTATACAAAGAATTATCCATGCTCTTTTTTGTTGTTTACATCCTTTCTCTTTTCCAAGTAGTTACTTTTCAAGATGTTTCGTGGAGTGGTAGCAATTTTACATTATTTAAAGAAATATTAAGATATAAGATAGGAACTAAATTATTTTATCAAAATATTTTAGGCAATATGCTATTATTTTTGCCATATGGATTTTTCGCTTCTTATTATTTAAAATTAAAAAAAACATTGCCAGCCTTTATTTTAATTGTCATTGCATCTCTTTCGATTGAGGTAACTCAATTAGTAATTGGTAGGGTGTTTGATGTAGATGACATATTTCTAAACATTTTAGGAGGATTATTTGGATATTATTTATACCATGTTTTAGATGTAATAAATAATACAATTCCTAAAACTTTAAAGAAAGAATGGTTTTTAAATTTATTAGCCATTTTATTAGTTGTTGGAATAGGGTGTGCTTTCTTATTATGAAATATAAAATATATAATGAAACAAATGATGATTTAATAAAAGAAATCAAAGAATTAAATAAATTTATTAAATATGTAGTAAAAAAGGAAAATATCAATAATGCTTACTTCAATATTATTATTGTTAATAATAGTGAGATAAAAAAATTAAATAAAAAATATCGCAATATTGATAAAGAAACTGATATCATAACCTTTGCCTTAGAAGATGAAAAAGAAATGAAATCTGAAGTTAGAATATTAGGAGATATTTATATTTCAGTAGATAAAGTAAAAGAGCAAAGCAAATTATATGGTCATTCGATTAGAAGAGAGTTATCATTTCTTGCTCTTCATGGGATTTTACATCTTTTAGGGTATGATCATGAGGAAAAAGAAAAAGAGAAAATAATGTTTGATAAACAAGAAAAATTATTAGAAGAGTGCAATATTGGGAGGTAAAATATGCAAGACAAATTAAGAAAATTGTTAAAAAATGCTTATGCGCCATATTCAAAATATCAAGTAGGAGCAATTTTAGTAACAAAAGATGGTAAAGAATTTGAAGGAGTTAATGTAGAAACTGCATCTTATGGAGGAACTATTTGTGCTGAAAGAAATGCGATTTTAAATGCTATAACTAATGGATATAAAAGAAGTGATTTTTCAAAACTTTATGTAATGAATTCTAGTAATAAAGTAGGATCACCTTGCATGATATGTCGTCAAAGTTTTGTGGAATTTTTTGATAAAGATATGGAAATAATCTGTTATGATATAAATGGCAATGAGGTAGTAAAAAAAGTTATGGATTTATGTCCTTATCCATTTAGTGAGGATAATTTAAAGTGAAAAGTGGTTTTGTTAGTATTATAGGAAGACCAAATGTTGGTAAATCGACGCTAATTAATAAAGTAATTAATCAGAAAATTGCCATTACTTCAGATAAAGTTGGAACAACCAGAAATATTATTTATGGTATTTATAATGATGATGATTCGCAAATTATTTTTGTTGATACTCCAGGAATTCAAAAAGCTCAAAACAAATTAGAAACGGTTTTAAACAGTAAGTCATATACAAGTATTAGCGATAATGATTTAATCTTATTTATAGTAGATATTGCATCAGGATTTGGCCCTAACGATATGAAAATATTAGATATTATTAAAGGTTTTAATAAACCAGTATTTTTAATTTTAAATAAAATTGATTTAATTAATAAACAAAAATTAATCAAAGAAATTGATAAATTAAGAAAATTACATGATTTTAAAGAAATTATTCCTATCTCGTCTTTAAAAGATAAAGATGTGTTTGATTTAATAAAATCAATAAAAAAATACTTAACAAGTGATATTAAGTATTTTATGGATGATGAAGTAACTAATGTTAGCCCTAATTTTATGATAGGAGAGATAATTAGAGAAAAAGTTTTAAATTTAACAAGAGAGGAAGTTCCTCATGCTGTTACTTGTTTAGTAGAAAAAATTACCAAGAAAAAAAATATTTATCATATAAATGCTTTAATTATTGTAGAAAGAGATAATTTAAAAAATATTATTATTGGAAAGCATGGTTCAATGTTAAAAGAAATAGGAACTTTAGCCCGAAAAGAACTAGAAGAATATTTGAATTGTAAAATTTATTTAGAATTATATGTTAAAACAATTAAAGATTGGCGCAATAAAGAACAATCAATAAAAGATTTAGGTCTAAATGAATTAAATTCTTAGGATTCGCTCATTATAATAATGGGTGATATAAATGAATGAAGTTTTATGGAAATTATTTAAAGAAACAGGAGATTTAAGATATTATTTATTAATGAAGCATATTGAAAAGAAGTGATTTATGAAAATAGTAAAGGTAGAAGGAATTATTTTACAAGATGTTAATTATAGTGAATCTAGCAAAATATTAAATATTTATACTAAGGAATATGGTAAAATTGGTGTTATTTCAAAAGGTTGTAGGAATTTAAAAAGCAATCTTCGAAGTGTTAGCTGTAAATTAGTTTATGGATATTTTAATATTTATTATAAAGAAAAAGGTTTATCAACTTTAATAAGTGTTGATATAATTAACGATTTTTTAAACGTTAAAACTGACTTAGAAAGAATAACTTATGTTTCTTATATATTAGATTTGTTTAGTCAATTAATAAAGGATAATAAAAATAATGAAGCTTATGATATAGCGATAAGCGCTATATTAAAGATAAATGAAGGTTTAAATCCAGAGGTAATAACCAATATTGTTGAATTAAAATTGTTAGAATATTTAGGAGTCCTTCCTGTATTAGATAGTTGTGTTATTTGTGGAAGTGATAAAAATATAGTAACTATTGATGGTGATAAAGGTGGTTATATTTGTAAAGATTGTTATGCAAATGAAAAAATAGTTGATCCTAAAACTATTAAATTACTTAGAATGTTTTATTATGTTGATATAGCAAAAATAACAGAATTAAACATAAAAGAAATAAATATAAAAGAAATATCTACTTTTTTATCTAGGTATTACGATCGTTATACAGGATTATATTTAAAATCAAAAGATATGCTAAAATATATAAAAATATGCAATAAATAAATTAGTTTAAAGATAAAATAAAATTAGTAGATATTTATAATAAAAAGCAAAAGTATTTTTGCTTTTTTTTTATATAAATGCTATAATTATTTAGTCTTATTCTTTTAAATATTTATGAAAGGAAAAATTATGAGTAAAATAAAAATATTTAGTCTAGGTGGACTAAATGAAAACGGTAAAAATATGTATGTTGTCGATGTGGATAACAATATATTTATCTTTGATGCGGGATTAAAATATCCAAGTGAAATGATGCTTGGAGTTGATTATATTATCCCAAGGTTTAACTATATAAGAGATAATTATGATAAAATAAAGGGAATATTTATTTCTCATGGGCATGATGGCAATATGGGAGCTTTACCTGATATATTAGCGGAGTTTCCAGATTTATCAGTTTATGCTTCAAAATTTACAATGGAATTATTAAAAATGGAATTAGAAAAATACAAAATAAAAGCAACAAATTTAAAAGAGATAAGACCACATTCTAAATTAGAGTTTAATAATAATTTAATTGTATTTCCAATAGCTATGACTCATGTTATGCCAGAATCATTAGCATATGTTTTATATACTGATGATGGAGCGATTGTTTATACAACCGATTTCTTATTTGATTCAACAATGTTAGGATCATATAAAACGGATATTGGTAAACTAGCGTATGTTGGGAAACAAGGAGTTTTATGTTTAATGGCAGAATCAGCTTATGCTGATAAAATAGGCTTCACTAGTCCAAAACAAAGAATATCTGATGCTATTTGGGATGTTTTAAATAAAACAGAAAATAGAATTATTACAACAGTATTTCCATCGCATCTTTATCATATTCAAGAAATATTTAATGAATTATCTAGAACTGATAGAAAAATAGTTATCATGGGAAAAGAACTGCAAGAAATTATTAAAAAAGCAATAGAATTAAAATATTTAAATATTGATAGTAATAAAATAGGTGATTTATCTAATATAAATGATAAAGATATAGTTATTTTAGTTGCAGATAGTAAAGAAAAGAATTTTCAATCATTGGAAAAAATAATTAATGATTATGATAAATATATTAAATTAAAAGAAACAGATGTCATATTTATGACAGAAATAGTTAATCCAGCTAATGAGAAGAAATTTGCCAAAATTTTAGATGATATAGCAAGAAAAGATGTAAAAGTAGAATATATTTCATCAAAGAAGTAGTTGCAACATCATGCTTCTCAAGAAGATTTGTTAATGTTAATAAATTTGATGAATCCTAAGTATTATTTTCCAATTAAAGGAGAATATTCAGAACAAGTTGCT
>CAZITT010000002.1:19488-24826 GCA_964542235.1 uncultured Muribaculaceae bacterium
TATATTAATGCTATGACAGCTGAAACAGCAGGTATTTTAAAAGATAGAATTCTTTTAAAACAAAATGGTGATGTTATAACATTGGATAATGGCAATTTGATAGAATCTTATGAAAAAATTTTAGTTGAAGATATTGCTATTGATGGTAAAAATGTTGAGGATATTGGCGAGTTAGTTCTAAAGGATCGTGATATGCTATCAACAAATGGCATTGTTATTGTAACAGTTACTTTAGATAGATCATCAAAAAAAATAATTGCTGGACCGCAAATATTTACAAGAGGATTTATCTATGTTAAAGAAAATCAAGATATGATTGTAGCAAGTTCAGATATTTGTAAAGAAATATTAAATGATATAATAGTAGCCAATACTAAAGTTGATTATCAAAAAGTTAAGAATGAAATTAGAGATAAATTAGGAGTATATTTTGAACAACAAACAGGCAGCAAACCTATGATAATTACTGTTATTCAAGAAGGATAACAATATTATATTTTTATTGACATATAATGGTTTATAATATATAATCTTATTTAGTTTGAAAGGAGCGATATCAATTGGCAGTAAAGTTAAGATTAAAAAGAATGGGAGCAATTAAGAGACCATCATATCGGATAGTTGCTACTGATTCTAGAACACCTAGAGATGGTAGTTATATAGAACAAATTGGTTTTTATAATCCCCTTACAAATCCTGTTGAAATTAAAATTGACGAAGAATTAGCATTAAAATGGTTAAAAACAGGCGCTATTCCTTCTGATACTGTTAAAGATTTATTTAGCAAAGCAGGAGTTATGAAAAAATTCCATGAAGAAAGAATGGTAAAATAATGATGAATTTAGTAGAGTTTACCGAATTTTTAGTAAAGTTAATAGTTATTAATAAAGATATGGTTACAGTAAAAGAATTTCCCACTGATGAAGATAATACTATTTTAATTCAAGTAATTGTAAGTAGCGACGACATTGGAAAAGTAATAGGGAAAAATGGTAAAGTTGTTAACTCTATTAAGACTTTAGTTCAAGCTAGCAGCTATATTAAAGAAAATAAAAATATTAAAATTAATGTAGATAGCATATAAAAATAATTTATCAATTTAAAGTAATAAATACAATATATCAATTGTATATGTTACTTTTTTTTGTTATAATTATTACAATAAGGAGTCTATGGCAATGGGAATAAGTATGATTGTTATTAGCACAAGTTTTATTTTTAATCTAATTATGGCAATTATTTATTTTTTAAAAAGGCAAATTATAAGTTATGAAGCTAAAATTTATAATGTTTTAATTATTCTTAATTTTTTCTCTTTAATATTAGAGTTTTGGCTAGGCTATAATGTTTTTTCTAAAGTGGACCCTAATTCTATTAATAATGTAGTGATTAATTATTTATTTTTAATAATACTTTTTATTTGGTTTTCTTTATTTGTGGTTTATGCATTTTTTAATATATTTCAACAAAGCAAAAATAATTTTTATCAGTATGTAAATAAATATAAAAATAAAATGTTAATAATTTTTATTTTTTATATTATATTTGGAATTTTATTATTATTTTTAGCAAATAAAAATAATAGTGATTTATTAATAGGAATTAATTTTCCCATTTTAAGATATATTCTTATCTTTTATATAATGTTATGTCTTTTTTCCATTTTAGTTAATTTTAAAAGCATTCCCATAAAAAAATATAGTTTAATCATATTTTCAATAATAATTTTCTTAGTATTATTGATATCTAAATATGTTTTACCTAATATTTTATTAGATGCTTTTTTGGTATCTGTAGTAACCTTTTTATTATATTTTAATTTAGAAAATTCTGATTTAGGAATGATTAGTGAATTAAATATAGCCAAAGAACAAGCAGAAAAAGCTAATAATGCTAAAACTGATTTTTTATCTAGCATGTCACATGAAATAAGAACGCCATTAAATGCTATAGTTGGTTTTGCCCAAGCTTTATCAGAAGAAGATATTAAGGAAGATACCAAAGATGAAGTTAAAGATATTATATCAGCTTCTGAGACATTACTGGAAATTGTAAACGGTATCTTGGATATATCTAAAATAGAGGCAAACAAGCTAGAAATAATAAATACTGAATATAGTTTTTGGAAAGTATATAATGAATCTGTTTCATTAGCTAAATCTAGAATAGGAGATAAGTCATTAGAATTTAGAACTATATATGATTTAAATATTCCGCCGACATTATATGGTGATAAGCTTAGAATAAAACAAGTTATTTTAAATCTTCTTACCAATGCAATTAAGTATACTGAAGAAGGATTTATTGAATTTAAAGTATCATCAATAAAAAAAGGTGATATATGTAGAATAGTTATATCAGTTGAAGACTCAGGAATTGGTATTCCTGAGGATAAAATGGGGAAACTTTTTAATAACATAAAAGCTGAAGGAACTGGACTAGGGCTTGCCATAACTAAAAAGCTTCTTGATTTAATGAATGGACAAATAGTTGTTCAAAGTACGTATGGGCAAGGATCAAAATTTACAGTAGCAATTGATCAAAAGATAGTGCCAACGAACATTGTAAATTCTAAAGAAACAGATGTTGTAGATGAAACTAAATATATTGGCAAAAAAGTATTAATAGTAGACGATAATTTCATTAATCTAAAAGTAGCGGAAAGGTTGTTAAAAAAGTATGAAATTGATATTGATACAGCAGCTAGTGGTGAAGAGTGCCTAAACATTGTTAAAAATAATGGCAATTATGATTTAATTTTACTAGATGATATGATGCCTAGAATGAGTGGAGTTGAAACTTATAAGAATTTACTTTTACTTCCTAATTTTAACACGCCAACAGTAGCGCTTACTGCTAATGCAATAGTAGGAATGAAAGAAAAATATTTACAAGAGGGATTTAGTGATTATATTTCTAAGCCAATTGAAAAAAGTGAATTAGAAAGGGTTATTAGAAAGTTTTTAAATAAGTAGTGATTATGATATAATAATAAAAAGATAGGTTGGTGATGATAATGAAAGATGTTAATTTATTAATTAATAATGGTGTTAATGTAGAAAAAAGTTTAGAATTGTTTGGTGATATAGAAACCTATAATATAACGCTGGTTGATTTTATTAATTCTGTAGATAAAAAACTGGAGCAAATAAAGGAATATAAAGAAAAGCACGACATGAAGAATTATGCTATTTTAGTTCATTCGTTAAAATCAGATGCTAAATATTTTGGTTTTGAAAAATTAGCCGAAATAGCCTATCAACATGAACTTAAGAGTAAAGATAATAACTATCTTTTTGTCTTTGAAAACTATGATACTTTGATGAAAGAAGCAGATAGAATTGTTTGTTTAGTAAACAGATATCTTGGATTAAGTTATTCAGAATTAGAAGAAGTAGAATTGGATTTAGAAAATAAAGAAGATGCAATCTTAATCATCGATGATTCAAATTTAATTAGATCATATATTACTAAAATATTTAAAAATAATATTAAAATATTAACAGCCAAAGATGGCAAGGAAGCTATTGATATAATAGAAAATAATAAAGCTGATAATATTAGAGGAGCCCTATTAGATTTATATATGCCTAATTGTGATGGATTTCAAGTATTAGAATATTTTAAAAAGCATAATTTATTTAATCAAATTCCAGTATCAGTCATCACTGGTGAAGAAGAAAAAGAGCCAATAAAGAAAGCTTTTACCTATCCAATAGTTGATATGATTATAAAACCATTCTCCGAAGAAAATATTAAGCTAATTGTTGAGAAAACAATAAACTATATTAATATGGTTTAGATATAATTTATTATACTATTTGTTAATTTCTATATAAAATAAGGAAAAATAATAAAAAAACATTGCTTTTACTTTTCTTCCATGGTATCTTATATATGTAAGCATAGTATGAACAACATATATGTGCTTGAAAAACTATATGGGAGGTAAAGAAAAATGAAAAAAGCTGAATTAATCGAAGCAATCGCTGCAAAAGCTGGTCTAACAAAAGCAGATGCAGGACGCGCTTTAGACGCAACACTAGAAGCTATTGAAGTCGCACTTAAAAAAGGGAAGAGAGTTCCTCTAGTTGGTTTTGGAACATTTAATGTTTCAAAAAGATCTGCTAGAGAAGGTCGTAATCCTCAAACTGGTGCTACTGTAAAAATTCCAGCAAGAAATGCAGTCACTTTCAAAGCTGGCGCTTCATTAAAAGAATCAGTTAACTAATAGAGAAAGAAAGCAAAAGCTTTCTTTTTTATTGCACCATAAACTATTCTAATGCTATACTTGTATTGGTGATAGATATGGTTATGCCAGCAGATATTTATAAAATAATTAATAAAAGTATAATTACCGATGTTGATAAAAAAATAATAATAGATTTATATCAACCTATTGTTGGTAACCATGCAATAAATTTATATTTAACGTTATTAAATGATCTAGAAAAAAATCAAATTGTTTCTAAAGAATTATCACATTATCACCTAATGTCAGTAATGCAATTAAATTTATCAGAAATAGCAATTGCTAAAGAAAAATTAGAAGCAGTAGGGTTAATTGATACTTATTTAAAAAAAGATCATATTAACACTTATCTATATATTCTTTATTCTCCTCTTAGTGCTAGTGAATTTTTAAATCATCCAATTTTAAATATTGTTTTATATAACAATATTGGCAAAAAAGAATATGATAATGTTGTTAGTTATTACAAAGTACCGGATATTAATTTAAAAGATTATGAAAAAATGACACATAGTTTTGACCAAGTATTTTTATCAATTCCTAATAATTTAATGATTAGTAATGAAGATTTAACTAAAATTAATAAAAAAAATATATCAATTAATAAAGATTTTGATTTTGATTTATTAAAAACAAATCTTGATAAAAGTATCCTTAGTGATAAATTTTTAACAGATGAAGTTAAAGATATGATTATTAAACTAAGTTATATTTATAATATAAATGAATTAGATATGAAAAATATGATTTATAACTCAATAAATGAAAAAGGATTAATTGATAAAGATAAGCTTAGAAAATCATGTAGAAATTATTATCAATTTGAAGAAGAAGGATCTCTTCCAACTTTAATATATAAGAATCAGCCAGATCATTTAAAGAAGGGATTAGATAATACTTCAAAAAGATCTAAAATGATTTATACCTTTGAAAATGTTAATCCTTATTATTTTATAAAAAGTAAATATAAAGATGGAAAAGTCACAACTAGAGATTTAAAAATCATTGAAAATTTATTAATCGATCAAAGACTTAATCCAGGGGTTGTTAATGTTTTAATCGATTATGTTTTAAAAATAAATAATC
>CAZITT010000003.1:0-22824 GCA_964542235.1 uncultured Muribaculaceae bacterium
TATTATGCTGATGCCAAAGGAAATAAATTAGAAATTAATGAAGTATACAATAAACCAATATCGGGTTATGATATGTATTTAACGGTTGATTATGCCATTCAAATGGCTTTAGAAAGGGAACTAGATAATATTGTTTCAATGTTTAATCCCGATAATGCTTTATTAATTGTTATGAATCCCAATAATGGAGAAATTTATGGAATGTCATCAAGACCAACATTTGATCCAAATAATTATCAAAAGTATGATGTTAAAACATTAAATCGCAATTTACCTGTTTGGTATGCTTATGAGCCAGGTTCAACTTTTAAAGTAGTTACAACAGCAGCAGCAGTAGAAGAAGGTTTAATAAATTTAGAAAAAGATACCTTTTATGATTCGGGTTCTATTAATGTAGAAGGAACAAGAATTAAGTGTTGGAAAACAAGGGGGCACGGACATCAAACTTATTTACAGGTATTTGAAAACTCATGCAATCCAGGTTTTGTAACCATGGGATTAAAATTGGGCAAAGAAAAATTATTTTATTATATTGATCTTTTAGGATTTGGTGAAAAAACAGGAATTGATGTTTCTGGTGAACAAAAAGGAATTTTATTTAAGCTAGATGATGTAGGCCCAGTAGAGTTAGCAACAACGTCATTTGGGCAAGGTGTAAGTGTTATCCCTATTCAACAAGTAAGAGCAGTTAGTGCCCTTGTTAATGGTGGCTATTTATATCAGCCATATATAGTAAAAAAGATAGTAGATAATAAAAAGGTTATTTTGGAAAATGATAAAGTTCTAATAAGAAAAACAATAAGTGAAAATACTAGTGAAATAATGAAAATGGCATTAGAAAGCGTTGTAACTAATGGTGGAGGAAGAGCAACGTATATTGAAGGCTATCGAGTAGGAGGAAAAACAGGCACTGCGCAAAAAGCCAAAGATGGAAGATATTTAGTAGGTAATTACATTATGAGTTTTATGGCAATTGTTCCTTCTAATAATCCAGAAGCTGTTCTTTATATTGCTATTGATAATCCGCATAATACCGCAATGTTATCTAGTTATACAACAACTCCCATTGCAAGAAGATTACTTCTTGACATAATCGCTAGTTTAGATATAAAAAAGCAACAAGGAGCAACGGAAAAAAAATATGAGTGGACTGATAAAAGATATTATGATGTCCCTAATGTTATAGGAATGGATATCAAAGAAGCAAAAAAATTGCTTTATAATTTTGAAATAGAATATTCAGGAGTTGGCAATAAAGTATTGGAACAATCTCCATCAGCTGGAACAAGACATTATCAAAGTGGCAAAATTAGACTTTTATTAGGAAGTTAATTAATTATTTTTATTGAATAATTCTTCCAATTTTGATAAAATTTATGTAGATATTGTTAAATAAACACTTATGAAAAAGATTAATTGTTAAAGAAAAATGGAAGTATTGTAGGAGGTAATATGAGTAATATAGTATTAACAGGGGATAGACCAACAGGAAAATTACACTTAGGGCATTATGTAGGATCTTTAAAGCAAAGAATAGAATTACAAAATTCTAATAAATTTGATGATATTTATATTATGATAGCAGATAGTCAAGCTCTAACTGATAATGTAGATAATCCCAATAAAATTAGAGAAAATATTATTGAGGTTGCTCTTGATTATTTAGCATGTGAAATTGATCCAGAGAAATCAACAATTTTTATTCAATCGCAAGTTCCAGCTCTTACCGAATTAACATATTATTATATGAATTTAGTTACAATCTCAAGATTACAGCGTAATCCTACTGTGAAAACAGAAATAAAATTACGTGATTTTAAAACAAGTATTCCGGTTGGATTCTTTGTTTATCCAATAAGTCAAGCTGCTGATATTACAGCATTTAATGCTACTGTTGTTCCAGTAGGCGATGATCAGTTGCCAATGATTGAACAAACTAGAGAAATTGTAAAAACCTTTAATTCAGTTTATGGTAATGTTTTAATTGAGCCAAAAGAATTATTACCTGAAAAAAGAATATGCAATAGATTACCTGGTACAGATGGAAAAAATAAAATGAGTAAGTCTTTAGGAAATTGTATTTACTTATCAGATTCTAGTGAAAAAATAAAAGAAAAAGTCATGGCAATGTATACTGATCCTAATCATTTAAAAGTTGAAGATCCCGGGAAGACAAAAGATAATCCTGTCTTTATTTATCTTGATGTTTTTGCAACAGATCGACATTTTAAAAAGTACTTGCCTGAATATAAGAATTTAGATGAATTAAGAATTCATTATGAAAAAGGCGGGTTAGGCGATGTCAAAGTAAAATTATTTTTAAATGACATCCTTCAAGAAATAATAGAGCCAATAAGGGATAAAAGATTGTATTGGGAAAAAAATCTTCCTTTAGTTTATCAAATCCTTTTTCAAGGAAGTAAGAAAGCTAATATAACTGCCAATGAAACGTTAAAAAAAGTAAAAGAAGCAATGAAAATAAATTATTTTGAGGATGATAATTTTATGAAACAATCTTCATTAAAAGATAAAAATTAAATTTTATTAATTGATAGTTTCTTTACTTCTAATGATAACGTCTTTTATTGCATATGATTTAATATGTGTAGTATAATTGATATAATGAAATGAGGTAGATTGCATGTTAACATTAACTAAAATGTTATTAGCAGTAATGATTGGTTTTACAACATCTGTTGTCTTTGGCAGATTGTTTATACCATTTTTAAGAAGATTAAATTTTAAACAAAAGATTAGTAGATACGTTGGAATGAGTCATCAAAAAAAAGCTGGGACTCCTACTATGGGAGGATTAATATTTATTATTCCAACAATTGTTACTACTATTTTTTTGATTTTAACGAAAAGATTAGATTTTAGTTATGATTTAATGATAGTGATGTTCGTCTTTGTTGCTTATGCTATATTAGGCTTTCTTGATGATTTTATTAGTGTTAAAAAAGGTAAAAATCAAGGATTAACAATTGCTCAAAAATTTTTAGGACAAACATTAATTGCTTTGATATTCTTTGCTTTATTTATGAAATATAATGGTGATACGAGACTTATAGTATCATCAATTGGAATTAATATTGATTTAAAATGGTTTTATGGAGTATTTATATTACTTTTATTAGTAGGATTTAGTAATGCCGTTAATCTAACAGATGGACTTGATGGATTAGCAGGAGGATTATCAGCTTGTTCTTTTATCGCTTTTGCTTTGATATCTTTATTTGCTGGTTATTACGATATGGGTATTTTTTGCTTTATTTTAGTGGGAGCGCTTGGTGGATTCTTAATGTTTAATGGTTACCCGGCTAAAGTTTTTATGGGGGATACAGGTTCATTAGGATTAGGTGCAGTTTTAGCAACTGTTGCTATACTAACAAGAAGAGAAGTTACATTATTTGTTGTGGGATTAGTATTTTGTATTGAAACATTAAGTTCAATGTTACAAATATTTTGGTATCAAAAAACTGGTAAAAAATTATTTTTAATAGCGCCTCTTCATCATCATTTTGAAAAATTAGGCTGGGCTGAACCAGATATTGTTAAAACTTTTTGGGTGATAGGCATTATTTGTGCAATGCTTGGAATATTCTTTGCTGTTTGGTTATAAAATATAAATAAGGTGATATAGTGTTAAGAAAATATCGTTTTTTCCTTTTCTTAGCAGTAATATTATTAATAATATTTGGACTTGTAATGATTTATTCTTCATCATATGTTTGGGCCGACTATAAATATGGTGATAGTCTAAAATATGTTAAGCAGCAATCATTATTTATTATATTAGGACTCTTATTAATATATATAGTTAACAAGATAGATTATAGGATATATTATGAAAAGGCAAATTTAATCTTATTAAGTTGTCTTTTTCTTTTAATACTGGTTTTAATTCCAGGTTTAGGAACAATTAGAAATGGATCTAGAAGTTGGTTTGGAGTTGGCTCTTTTGGAATACAGCCAAGTGAATTTGCCAAGATAGGATTAATAATTTTTACAGCTAAATATTTATCTAAAAGTGAAAAAATAGGGAAAAGTATTAAAAACTTTTTACCAATATTTGCGATTCTTGGATTAATTTTTATTTTAATTATGTTACAACCAGATTTTGGAACAGGAATGATATTAATAATTAGTATTGTTGGTCTTTTATTTGCCAGTGGACTTGATTTTAAATATTTTTATTATTTGATAGGGTTAGGATTATTGGGAATAACAGCTTTAATTATATCAGCACCCTATAGATTGGATAGAATAATTTCCTTTGTTAATCCTTGGAAAGATCCTTTAGGTAGCGGATTTCAAATAATTCAGAGTTTATATGCAATAGGACCAGGTGGTTTATTTGGAGTAGGATTTTTAAATTCCAGACAGAAACATTTTTATTTGCCAGAACCACAAACAGATTTTATTTATTCAATTATATGTGAGGAATTTGGTATAGTAGGAGCAATTGTGGTAATATTTTTATTTTTTGTAATTTTATATACCAGTATAAATATTGCTATAAAACAAAAAGATTTATTTGCTAAATATTTAGTTTATGGAATTGTTTTTCAAATTATTATCCAAGCCGTTTTAAATCTGTCAGTTGTTGTTGGTTTAATTCCAGTAACTGGGGTAACGTTACCTTTTCTTTCATATGGTGGTAGTAGTTTGTTAGTGTCAATGGCTAGTATAGGAATAATTTTAAATATTAGTAAATGTCAATAAAAATATGGAAATAGATAATGTTAAGCAGCAATTAAACGATTTAATAAAATTGTAATTCTATTATATTATTTGTTATAATGATAATAGAAAGAGGTCTAAGTATGAATATTTTTGAAAAAATATTATTAACAATAATACAAATATGCACGTTTTTATGCTATTTGCCACAAATCATCAAAACAATAAAATTAAAAAAAAGTAAAGATGTTGCTATTACTAGTTGGATAATAAGTATGATTAGTGCTTTATGTTATACAATTTATGGTATTATTACAAAAGATAGCTTTATTATATTTACATGTATTACAGAGGTATTACTTGCTATTATTTCTATTATATTTTTAATAAAATATAAGGACAATTGTTGGTATAACTTTATATTAAAAAAGGTTAGTTTTTTATACTGTTTAAAAAATTAAAATTTAGTTTATTTATTAAAAAATAGTATATATTTAAAGTCTTTATGTTTATAATTATACATGTTATAATTATTTTAGATACGAATATTTAAATGAAAGGGTTTTAATTTTATATGGATGATATACAAAAAGAAAAATTAAATAGATACGGTTTAAAAATAGTTGATAAAGAATTTATTAGTGTATTAGGAGCAGGATATATAATTACTCCTGAAGGAGTATTTATTGGTGTTGGAGACACTGAAGATCATGATGATGTTTTTTCTAGGTATATTCATGCTACTTGTGATTTTGAAGATAGAAATCATTATAATACTACTAAAGGAGCTCAAATATTATGTGATAATGGCAATATAGTATATTTTGGGTTAAAAGCTAGAGATGTTGAAGTAGGTATAAAATCAAGTAATAAAGGTTATGGAGTTTTATTTTTTCCTTCTGCTATTGAAACAGTAACTGATAAGCAAAAGGAGGCAATTAGAGACCTTCTTGGAACAAATATTTCTCGTTTTAGTAAAGAAAAACTTCTTGATATGTCTTATGGAGATTTTAGACAAGGAGAATATTCAGAAGAATATGTAATGTCAGTAATTAATAATGTTGAACAAACTCCTGATAATCAATTTGGTAAGTGACACTACATCTTTAAGAAGATGTTTTTTTTATAGAAAAAATTAATTTTAGTTTAGAATGGAAAATGTAAAATTAAAAAAAACTGATAAAAAAACATTGATTTATTTTTACAAGCTGATATACTTATATCTAGAATAGAGGAAATAATATGATAGTAGTTAAAAATTCTATTTTAGATAATTTAATTGTTGTTAAAAGAAGTGGACAACGAGTAAATTTTAACGGAATAAAAATAGCAATAGCTATTAAACGAGCTTTTGATAGTACTTATGGTGACTATGATGTCAACAAAGTAAATAAAATATATGAAACTGTTTTAAATTGTATTTCCGAAAATTATCAAGATCGAAAAACAATAAATGTTGAAGATATTCAAGATATTATTGAAAAAGAGTTAAAAAATGAGCATTTTGAAGTGGTATATAAATCTTTTAATACATATAGAAAAAAAAGAAAAGCTTCAAGAGAAGTGTTTATAGTTAAACAACAGCATAAATTTGTAAAAGCAATTGAAGGATTTTATGATATTTATGAAAAAGAAAAAAATAATGATCCAAATAGTATAATATCAAACTTTGGTAAAGCAATTTCTATTGAGTATGCTAAATCTTATATCTTAGAGTCAAAGTTTGTTAGAGCGCATGAAGAAGGCAACATTTATATTCACGATTTAGAGTATTATCCAATGGGAATTATTTCTTCTAGCCATTTAAATTTATTGTCATTCACAAGTGATTATTTGTTTGATTATATTGATCAGTTAATAAGTATTCTTTTTCAAATAAAAGTAGAACAATATGGTGAACAAACAATTTCATCTCTAGATTATTTACTTGAAAAAATAATCATTAAAGAATTTAAAATTATATTTAAAAATTATTTAACAAAATATTTTGAGTTATGGGGATTTAATGAATTTATTGATTTCAATAAAATGTGTTATTCTATAAATAACATATCAGCAATTTATTTTGATTTATCTATTTTTGATAAATATATTCACAACAATCAAATAAAAAATATTTTTAATAAAGCTTATAAAGATTCATTAGACGATTTAGAAGAAAATATTTATATTAATTTAAAAAGGTTATTAAATAAACTAAATGATTTAAATTTTGATAATAATAAAATAACTATTAGTTTAGGTTCCAATCAATCTAAAGAAGCTATATTAATAAATAATATTTATTTTAAAATTATAGATGAATTAAAGATAAATAATGTTGAAACTGTTATTAAAATATCAAAAGATTCTATTTATTTAGAACAAATAGCAAAATTGATTGCCTTAAATAAAAAGATAAGCCTTAATTTTAGTTATTCATCTAATGGTAGTAATTATATAGATGACATTGAATACTTCTCGGATGGTAAAAAAATAGAAAATAATGTTTTTGATAGCAAAAAATCTTCTTTGGGAAGAATGGTTCTTTCTGAGACATCAATTAACTTAGCAAGGTTAGGACTTAAATACGATAGCAGCTCAATTAACTTATTTTATAAAGAATTAGAGGACATCTTAGAAATGGTTAAAAATCAATTGCTTCAAAGATTTGAAATTGCTAGCAGTAAATATCCAAATAATTATAAATATTTATTTAAATATAATGTTTTATTAGATAGTGACAAAATTGAAGAAAACCAAAAAATTAGGAAGATATTAAAAAATGGTACTTTAAATATTAATATAGTTGGTTTAGGAGAATGTGCTTATAAAATTTCAAGTAATAATTATGAGCAATTTATGTTTGAAGTATTAAATTTTATAAATGAAAAATGTCAAAAGTATTCTAATGAATTTAATTTAAATTTTGTGTGTGAAGAGATATGCAATTGTAAAATTTTAAAGGAAATGTTAGAGATTGATAAGTCAATTTATGGTAGTATTAAGAATATTACTGATAAACCAAGATATAATACGATATTTGAAAATTTGACAAATGAAAAATCAGATGTTAAAAAAGCTCTTCAATTCATGAGCAAGATTCAAAGTAGCTTAAGCGGTGGTATTTGTTTAAATATAACTCTTCCTTTAAGGAGTAGTTATAAAAAAGTATTAGAAAGTATCTTCTTATTAAAAGAATATAATATAAATTTTGCTAGAATTATGATTGGTAACAAGCTATGAAAATAAGTGGTTTTACAAAATTAACTCTTATTGATTATCCAAATAAATTAGCATGTATTATATTTACAAAAGGATGTAATTATCGATGTCCATTTTGCCATAATTCATCATTAATCAAACTAAATAAAAATGATGTATTTATTGATGAAAAGGAAATATTTGATTACTTAAAAAAAAGAAAGGGTCTACTTGATGGAATTTGTATAAGTGGAGGAGAACCAACAATTCAAGGAGATCTATATGATTTTCTTTTAAAAGTAAAAAAAATAGGCTATCTTATTAAATTAGATACTAATGGAAGTAATCCTGATCTATTAAAAAAATTAATAGATGAAAAGTTAGTAGATTATATAGCAATGGATATTAAAAATTCTTTTGATAATTATCAAAAAGTTGTTAATATTAAAAATTTAAAAATAGAAGATATTAAAAAAAGTATTAAGGTAATAGAAAATAGTGGTATTGATTATGAATTTAGAACAACAATTATTAAAGAATATCATAGTTTGGATGATATATTAAAGATAAGAAAAATGTTAGCTAAAAAAAGCAATTATTATTTACAGAATTTTAAAAATAGCGAAGGAGTTATTGATAAAACATTGCATGGTTTTTCTACTCAAGAATTAGAAGAGCTATCACAATTAATAAAGAATAAAAATTTAAATATTAAAATTAGGAATAATTAATTACATATGAAAAGGAGAATAAAAGATGTATAAAGTAAGAAAAAGAGAAGGAAAAATAGTGGGTTTTGATTTAATTAAAATAAAAGAAGCAATGAGGAAAGCTTTTGAAGCAGAAGATACTAAATATAATGATGATGTTTTGGATTTTTTAGCTTTAAAAGTAACGTCAGATTTTGAACCAAAGATAAAAGATAATATTATTAACGTTGAAGATATTCAAGATAGTGTTGAGGTTGTGTTATCAAAAGCAGGATATATTGATGTAGCTAAAGCTTATATTTTATATCGTAAATTACATGAAAAAATGCGTAATATGCAGTCTACAGTATTAGATTATAAAAATGTAGTAAATAGTTATATTAACGTTACTGACTGGCGAGTTAAAGAAAATTCCACTGTAACATATTCAGTAGGAGGATTAATATTAAATAATTCGGGGGCAATAACGGCAAATTATTGGCTAAGTGAAGTATATGATGAAGAAATAGCAGATGCTCATCGCAATGCTGATATTCATCTTCATGATTTATCAATGCTTACTGGTTATTGTGCCGGTTGGTCATTAAAACAATTAATTGTGCAAGGATTAGAAGGAGCGCAAGGAAAAATAACTTCATCTCCGGCAAAACATTTATCAACTTTGTGCAATCAAATGGTAAACTTCTTAGGAATATTGCAAAATGAGTGGGCAGGTGCACAAGCATTTTCTTCATTTGATACTTATCTAGCGCCTTTTGTTAAAGTGGATAATCTTTCATATCATGAAGTAAAGCAGTGCATTCAATCATTTGTATATGGTGTTAATACTCCTAGCAGATGGGGGACTCAACCACCATTTACCAACATTACCCTTGACTGGATTGTTCCAAACGATCTTGCTGAATTAAATGCAATAGTAGGTGGCAAAGAAGTAGACTTTAAATACAAAGATTGTCAAAAAGAAATGGATATAGTAAATAAAGCATTCATCGAAATAATGATTGAGGGGGATGCTGCAGGAAGAGGATTTGAATATCCAATTCCTACTTACTCAATAACCAAAGATTTTGATTGGTCAGAAACAGAAAATAATAAATTATTATTTGAAATGACTGCTAAGTATGGTACACCATATTTCTCAAATTATATAAATAGTGATATGGAGCCAAGCGATGTTAGAAGCATGTGCTGTAGATTAAGATTAGATTTAAGAGAATTAAGAAAAAAATCAGGAGGATTCTTTGGTAGTGGAGAATCAACAGGCTCAATTGGAGTAGTTACAATAAATATGCCAAAAATTGCGTATTTAGCAAAAGATGAAAAAGATTTCTATTTACGTTTAGAAAAAATGATGAATATTGCCGCAAGAAGTTTAAAGATAAAAAGAAATGTTGTAACAAAATTATTAGACGAAGGATTATATCCATATACAAAGCATTATTTAGGAACTTTTGATAACCATTTCTCAACCATCGGGCTTGTTGGAATGAATGAAGCGGCATTAAACGCAAAATGGCTAAGAAAAGATTTAACTCACAAAGAATCTCAAGAATTTACAAAAGAAGTATTAAATTTTATGCGTGAAAAGTTATCGGATTATCAGGAAGAGTATGGAGATTTATATAACTTAGAGGCTACACCGGCTGAGTCAACTTCTTATCGTTTAGCTAAACATGATAAAGCAAAATATCCTGATATTATAACAGCATCAGAAGATAATAAAACGCCATATTACACTAATAGTTCTCACTTACCAGTTGGTTATACTGCTGATATTTTTGAAGCGCTTGATGTTCAAGATGAACTACAAACTTTATATACATCTGGAACAGTATTTCATGCTTTTTTAGGAGAAAGACTATCTAATTGGCAAGAAGCAGCAACTTTAGTTAAAAAAATTTCCGAAAATTATAAACTGCCATACTACACCTTGTCACCAACTTATTCTGTTTGTGTTAATCATGGATATTTAGTAGGTGAACAAAAAGTATGTCCAAAATGTGGAAGGGAAACAGAAATATATAGTAGAATTACAGGATATTATCGTCCAGTTAAAAATTGGAATGCCGGTAAAACAGAGGAATATAATGAAAGAAGGGTTTATGATTTAAAAAAATCTAATCTTAAACAAAAAAATAAAGAAAATAAGGTTAAAAAAATAGAAGATGGCATAATGTTATTTGGAACAGCAACCTGTCCTAATTGTAAAATGGCAATTTCATTATTAGAAAAAGCTAATATAAAATTTAAAAAAGTAGATGCGATGAAAGATATAGAATTAACAAAATTTTATGGAGTTAAGCAAGCACCAACTTTAGTAGTAATTAAAGATGGTAAAACAGAGAAAATAAATAATGTTTCTAATATTAAAAAATATATTAGTAGTTCAGAAAAAGAGAAAGTAAATGTATGACGTTATAATAATAGGAGGAGGGGTAGCAGGAATGACTGCTGCTATCTATACTCTTAGAGCAAGTAAAAAAGTATTAATTTTAGAAAAAGAAAATATAGGTGGACAAATAATATCTTCGCCTTTAGTTGAAAATTATCCTGGTTTTAGTAAGATAAGTGGTAGTGAACTAGTAAATAATTTATACAAACAAGTTTTAAATTTAAAAGGAGAAGTAGAATTAGAAGAAGTAGTTAAAATTGAAAATTCTAATATTAAAAAAGTTATCACTGAGGATAATGTTTATCAATGTAAAAGTATTATAATTGCAACTGGTGCAAAAAATAGGTTATTAGGGCTTTCTAAAGAAGAGGAATTTATTGGTAATGGAATTTGTTTTTGTGTAACTTGTGATGGAGCATTTTATCAAAATAAAGTAGTTGCAGTAATTGGTGGAGGTAATACAGCGGTAATTAATGCCCTAGCATTATCTGATATTTGTAAGAAGGTATATGTCATTCAAGATTTAGCAGTTTTAACCGGAGAACCAATCTTAAATGATAAATTATTAAGTAAAGAAAATATTGAGATAATTTATAATGCCAAGGTATTAGAATTAAAAGGAGAAGATGAGTTACAAGCAATTATGATTGAGATAAATGATAAAAAGCAAGAAATAAAATTAGATGGCATGTTTATTTCAATTGGCCAAATTCCTCAGACAGAAATAGTAGAAAATTTAGTTAATTTAAATAAATTAAATTATATTCTAGCTGATGAGTCTTGTCATACTAATCTTGAAGGAATTTTTGTAGCAGGAGATTGTAGAGATAAGATGATAAGGCAACTAACAACAGCAACCAGCGATGGAACAATAGCCGCTATAGAAACAATTAAATACTTAAATAAGTAGTGAGGAACTACTTATTTATTTGACTTTTTATAACTTATATGCTATAATTATCAAGATTTTTAAAGGGGTGAGATATGATGGAATCACATTTAGATACATGTAATTTTAAAAAAGAAGATAAAATATTATTGGAAATATTATTGAAAAGTTTTGTTCCTCAATTAGAGGAAGCAAAAGGATTAAAATTTGGTTCTAATTCTATTAGAAAAAAAGCAATTATAGGTGCAATAGTTGATTTTGCTAGCAATAATTACCATGTTGATGAAAATGATAGTGATAATTTAAGTTTGGCATTTTCTATTTTAGAAACTGCTTTTGATGAAGCGAAAGCTAAAAATCATTATCGTTTGCAGTCATCAGATATCGCTGATGCAATAAGAAATTGTGACAAATTATATCCATTTATAAGAGAAGGATATGCTAAAATAGTTGAAGAAAGATCATTTAGTAAAGATTTTGGCAAACCAATGGGAAGGATTATTCCTTTTCCTAGAAGATAATGTAAAATGTGTTAGATATACTAACATATTTTATTTTTTTTATGCTATAATTTTTATAGGTGATAATCATGAAGGTAATTATCAGTGCAGCCGGAACAGGTGGTCATATTTATCCAGCAATATCAATTATTAACAAAATTAAAGAAATGGATAAAAAAGCTGAGTTTATTTATATAGGAACAACTAATAGAATGGAAAAGGATATTATTCCTGGTTTAGGAATTAAATATATTGGACTTGATATAATAGGCTTTAGTAAAAATATATTTATTTCTCTTAAAGCTTTGATTAAATTGATTAAAGGCAATATAATATGCAAAAAAATAATTCAAGAATTTAATCCTGATATTGTTATAGGGGTAGGAGGATATGTTAGTGTTCCTGTTGTATATGCTGCTAATCGTTTAGGTATAAAAACTTTAATTCATGAACAAAACAGCATTCCTGGGAAAGCTAATAAATTTTTAAATAAATATGCTGATACTATTTGCATATCAATCAAATCGTCTATTAATTACTTTGATAAAAGTAAAACAGTGTATACAGGTAATCCTAGAGCAGAAGAAATGTTACTTGCTCCTAAAATTACTAAAAAAGAATTAGGATTAAATCCAAAAAAAGATTTAGTATTAATTACAATGGGATCACTTGGTTCAAAAACTATTAATGAAATAGTTAAAGAATCTTTAAAAGATATGGATAATAAAAATTATCAAGTTCTTTTTGTAACTGGTGATAAATCTTATAATGATTATAAAGATTTAAAATATAAAAATATTAAAATAGTGTCATATCTAAATAATATAGCAAGTGTCTTTAATATTACTGATTTAATAGTATCACGCGCTGGAGCGACTACTATTTCAGAAATAACAGCGATTGGAATACCCTCTATTTTAATTCCAAGCCCTTATGTACCAAATAATCATCAATATTTTAATGCAAAAGAATTAAGCAATGAAAATGCATCAATTTTATTAAATGAGGCTGATTTAAATAAGGATAGATTATTAAAAGAAATAGACAATTTGATTAATAATAAGATTAAATTAAAGAAAATGAGTGAAAATGCTAAAAAATTGGGAATGCCCAATAGTATGCAATTAATATATAAAGAAATAAAAAAATTAACAAAATAGGAGCTACTTATGGATGAGATCGTTAAAGAAGTTAAGAAAAAAAAATTTGGTAAAGTGATAGAGAATGCTAGTTTTAGAAATTTAACAACATATAAAATAGGTGGAACTATTGCACTTTTGTGCTATCCCTATGATGTTAAAAATCTTATTAGATTGTTAAAATTTCTTAAAGAAAAAAATGTTAATTACAAAATATTAGGTAAGGGGTCTAATATTATACCTAGTGATAATAAATATGATGGCGTTATTATAAAATTAGACAATTTAAATAAAATTCAAATACATCCACGTCATGTTATTGTTGGTTCAGGTGTTAGTCTTATGCAACTTGCTAATCAGATTAGTAAAAGTGGTTATACAGGTTTAGAATTTGCTTGTGGAATTCCTGGAACTGTTGGGGGAGCCATTTATATGAATGCTGGTGCCTATAACAAATCGATATCTGATATTTTAATGTCAGTAAAGGTTTTAGATCAAGATTTTGACATAATCGAATTAAGTAATAGAGAATTAGAATTTGGATATCGTCATTCTATTTTTCAAAATAATAAATCATATATTTGCATAGAAGCAAAATTGAGAATATTAAAGGGAAATAAGGAAAAAATTAATTGATGAGAGAAGAAAAAGAAGAGAAGAAACTCAGCCTTTAAACTATCCAAGTGCCGGAAGTGTATTTAGAAATCCTTCTGATCTATTCGCTGGTAAACTTATTGAGGATGCTAATTTAAAAGGTAAAAAAGTAGGAGGAGCAATGGTTAGTGATAAACATGCTAACTTTATCATCAATTATCGAAATGCTAATAGTAAAGATATAAAAAATTTAATTGAATTAATTGAAAAAGAAGTAGAAAATAAATATAATGTTAAATTAAAAGTGGAGCAAGAGTTTTTTAATTGGGAGTAATTTATGCCAAAAAAAAGAGTAAGAATAAGAATTAGAATACTTAAATTAATATTTATAATACTATTTTTTGTTATAATTTATGTTGTTTATTTTAATATCATAGGTGATGATATTAAGAATATTTACATTAATGGTAATACAATATTAACAGAAAAAGAAATATTAGAGATATCAGGACTAGATCAATATCCTAGTTTTTTAAAGACAACAAAATTTTCGATTGAAAAAAAATTAAAATCTAATATATTTATTAAAAATGTTACTGTTAAAAAAGAAATAAATAAAATAATAATAATTGAAATAAAAGAATATAAAATTTTATTTAAAGACAGTAATAATAATAAATATGTATTTTCAAGTGGCAAATCTTACAGTTTAAAAAAGGAATATGATGTACCGCTATTATTAAATTATGTTTCTGATGAGATATATAAAAAATTTGTAGTTGCTATGGCTAAACTAAATACAGATATTATTAAAAAAATTTCAGAAATAAAATATTCGCCAAATGATTATGATGATGATTTATTTGTTTTTTACATGAATGATCAAAATTTAGTACAAATAACAACACCAAAGATAGAAAAACTTAACAAATATAATGAAGTTGTAGCAGAATTAAACGGTGAAAAAGGAATTTTATATTTAGACTCAGGTAATTATTTTAAAATTATGAAATAATTGTTTAATATTTTGATAAATGGTATACTAATTAATAGCAAGTAAAGGAGTAGTAATGTATGAAAAAATATCGAATTGTAAAACTATTAGGAATTGTGCTTATCTTTTGTTTATCTCTTATTGCCATATATTATGTATTTAAACCAACATTAGAAGAAAAACAAGATAGCGATGCCATTAGATTTGCTAATGAATATAAAGATATATCAACCGATAATATCTTTGTTTATAAAACTGAAGAACAAATAATAGATATATTAAAAAATAAAACCGGAATTGTTTATTTAGGATTTCCTGAATGTATATGGTGCCATTCTTATGTTTCTATGTTAAATGATGTGGCTAAACAAAAAGACATCAGAGAGATATATTATTATGATATAAGAGAAGCAAGAGAAAGCAATACTAATGGATACAAAGAAATAGTAAATTTGTTAAGTGATTATTTATATACAGATGATAGTGGTAAAAAAAGAATATTAGTACCAGATGTTACTTTTGTAATAAATGGCAAAATAATGTGGCATGATAATGAAACCTGCAATATGGCAACAAGTGATATTGATGCTTATTGGACAAAAGAAAAAATAAATACTTTTAAACAAAAATTAGCAAATAAAATCGATGAAGTTTTTGAAGGTCAATGCATTTCTTGTTAATTAATAGTTGATGAAAAGGAAAAGACTTAGATTTTAAAATCTAAGTCTTTTTTATTTAGCATAAATTTCTTTATTATAATTATGGGATCCAGTGTTTAATTTATCTAGTTTATTGTTATCAATGAGAAAATAGTAATATTTAATAACATTTTTACCATTATAGGTTATTGGATCATCCCAAGTTAAATCCAAATGCTGCCAGCTGTTATCTAGTTTTAGGTAATTCCATACATGTTTACTATTTGATATTTTATAATTAAGGATATTTAGTTTATGTAAAAATATCATCATACTATCGGCATAGCCACTACAAATGCCATAACCTTCAATCAAGACTCCATAAGCAGTATATGAAGAGTAACTACTATTTCCTTTATCAGCTCTTTCTTTATCGTAATTAGTATTATTAATTATGTAATCGTGAAGGACTTTAATTCTTTCTTTGTTTGTCATACTAATAGTAACTGTTTTGTTTAGTATTTCATTTGCTTTAGTATTTATAATATTTATTTCTTCTTCCGTATAATTTTTACTAATACTAATTACTACTTTTCCAGCAGTAGAATACTCAATTTTAATGCTTTTAAACGAATTGTATGGATGAACAACGTCATTTACAATTGCTAAGTATTCATCATTATTTATTAACTCTTCAACATCACTAATACATTTCTCATAATATGGATCACAATAAAATGTGAATTTAGAATTACCACTATTAATAATAGTATAAAAGATATCAGATAAATGATTTTTATCAGTAGCAATAAAATTATCAGTAATTTTAATGTTATATATTAATGGTATGATTGAGTAATTGTCGTTAGTTGTAATTGTGATGTTTTTTCTCTCCGGATCAATATTTTTTATATAATATTTATATATTGCATCTCTATTTACTGCAACCAGTAATACTGTTCCGGTTAAAATTAAAATAAAACCTAGAGATAATAATATTTTCTTCATAATTCCTCCTATTAAAAGAAAAAGCAAGCTTTGTTACTTGCTGCCATTTATTAATTTTTGTAATTTAGATTTTGCTCTAGCTGCTTTATTTTTATGAACAAGACCCTTTTTTAAAGCTTTATCAATTCTTTTATTAGCTTCTTTAACGTTTTTTTCTGCATCATTAATATTTTTATCTTTAGCATTTTTATTTACTTTTTTAATAGCAGTTTTCATACTAGAAACTAAAAAGTTGTTCCCAATACGTTTAATTTTATCAGTTTTCACTCTTTTTTTAGCACTTTTGATATTTGGCATTATTTCACCTCACTTTTATAACATATTAAATTTTAGCAAAGAAACACAAAAAATGCAAATAATTTTGTTAAATTAAGAAAAAATAATAGTAGGTGATTATATGCGTGAAATTAATCTTGCTAATTATCAAATTAGAACAGATCTAATAACAGATATCATTAGTAAAAGAAATATTAGTGGTATTAGTGAAGAAATAAAAGCATTTGGTAAAATAAAAGTAAGTAATGTAATAGTAAATAATGAAGGAGAAAAGATAATTAATAAGAAAGCTGGTTTATATACAACTATTTTTTTTGATGATGTTACGGATAGTAATAATAGAAAAGAAGTATCGAAAATTTTTCTTAACGAGTTAAAAAAAATAATTAAAAAAGAAGAAATAAAAGCAAATGATAGCATTCTTATCATAGGTCTTGGAAATAGCAAATCCACCCCAGACTCATTAGGACCAAAAGTAGTAGAAAAAGTAAAGATTACAAGACATATTTATAATTATGTTGGTTCTTTAGAAAAAGGCTATATGATAACTTCCGGATTAATACCAGGAGTTATGGGAAATACAGGAATTGAGACAAAAGATATTATATTAGGAGTAATTAATAAAATATCCCCTGATTTAGTTATTGTAATAGATGCTTTAGCAAGTGATGATATTGAAAAAGTTAATAAAACTATTCAAATGACTAATACGGGTATTCATCCAGGAAGTGGAGTTGAAAATAATAGAGGCGAATTATCTAAATATACCTTAGGAGTTCCAGTAATTGCAATAGGTGTTCCAACAGTTGTGGATGCTACTACTATTGTTTCTTCAACAATTAATTTTATGCTTCAACATTTTAGTTATAATATTAAACATCAAAATGAATCAAAATTTATTCCTCCTCAATTAAGAAATTATTTAGTAGAAAAAAACTTAGTATTAAGTCTTGAAGAAAGAGAAAAATTTTTAGGTTTAATTGGTACATTAACTGATGTTGAACTAAAAACTCTTCTTTGTGAAGTATTAACGCCAATTGGTTATAATCTTATGGTAACTCCAAAAGAAATAGATTTTGTAATTGATCGAATTACTGAAGTAATAGTTTATGGTATAGATAATTCTCTTCATCAAATAATGTGACAAAATAATTAAATTATTTCATATAAACTAATCATATATTATATAAAGAGGGACTATGAAAAAATTTAAAATTAAAATATTTTTTTATACAATAATTATTCTTTTTTCTTGTTATTTTACATATAAAAGATTAGTTCAAACCGATTTAAATTTAACTAATCAAGAATTTTTAGAATTGTTAATTAGTGATTCAGCAATCAAAAATGGAAATTTAAGCCCAAAAGAAATAGCAAGCAAGATAACACAAATAATGACAAATATAAATTTTGATGATTCATCCTCTTATTTAGATGTTCCAAAATCATTAGCAGTTACACAAGATGATAAAAAAACAGTAATTCCAAATATTATTAATGTTAATAAGCAAGAGAATACTTTACCACTGGTATACATATATAATACACATCAAGCAGAATCTTATAGTCAAGGAGCATTAGCCCCTTATAATATTGTTCCAAATGTTCAAATGGCTAGTTATATTTTACAAGAGAAATTAAAAGAAGATAAAATTGTTTCCATTGTTGAAGAAACTAATATTAAAAAGATGTTAGCTAAGGAAAAATTAGATTATTCTGGTAGTTATAAAATAACTAGAAATTTATTAAAAAATGCTATGAAAAAATATGAAAGTATTAATTACTTTATCGATATCCATCGCGATTCGATTGGCAAAAAACAAGGGACAGCAACTATTAATAAAAAAAATTATGCAAAATTAATGTTTGTTATCGCTCTTAACAATAAAAACTATAAAGAAAATCTAAAATTAATGAATGCTTTAAATGATAAATTAGAAAAGGATTATCCTGGGATAAGTAGAGGGATATATAAAAGAAATGCAATATATAATCAAGATTTAGATTCAAATGTTATTTTAATAGAAGTAGGAGGAGATAAAAATACAATAGAAGAAGTGTATAATTCAATGGAAGCTTTTAGTAATGTTTTATCATGGTATATAGGAGTTCAAAATGGATAAAAGCAAAATAGTAAAATTTATCTTAGGAACAATTTTAGTTATATATACAGGCTTTTTTATTGTTATTTCTAGTAATTATTATCAATTAGAAGAAGAAAAGAAAATGATATTAACTAATGAGCAAATAAAAAAATTTGAAGAAGATATCGCTAATGGAAAAGAAGTAGAAATAGATGAATATTTAGAAAGTAATACAGGAAATTATAGCAATAAATTTTCTAGAGGAGCAAGTAAAATATCCAATAAATTAGAAACAGTTTTTCAAACAACTTTAAAATACGTTTTTAAACAAATAGCAAATAAAATTGATAAAAATTAAAAAATGTATTATAATAATTTTCTCAAAGGAAGAAAGTTATGGAAAATTTTAAAATTTCAAAAGATTTTTTAAATGATATTATGAGTGGAGAATCATTGTTTCATTCAAAGGATAAAAAGTTTTATTTAAATCCAGAGAATCAAGATGAGCTATTAGTTGTATTTTCTTCACCACTTGAAGCATGTTGGGTAAGAGAAAAGATTAATTATCTTTTTAGTAAAAATAAAAAAGGTAATGATAATTTAAAAGGTGCTATTTTTCCTAAAGAAGTGGTATATGATTATAAAGGGTTACTAGTTTATACAGTTGATTATATTAAAGATGCTGTTAGTTTTGCTTTTGTTAATTATGCAATGAGTAAATCAAAAAGTGAAAAACTATTATTGTTAAGAAAAGCAGATGCCATTGTTCAAGCTATTCACGAGTTAGGTATTACTATTTGTGATCTAAATTTAGGCAATTTACTACTTTCTGCTGATCAAAACGTTTATATTACTGATTTATTAGGAGGAAAATTTGGAGATATTGGAGCAACTTGTCTTGATACTTCATTAGAAAGTTTTTATCAAAGAGATCCTAACGATATGGAAATGACTAGATTTGAAGAAATAGATAATGTTAATATGCATATTAATCTACTTAGAATGATAGATCCATATAGCGATGATTTGATATTAAAAGATGAAGATGATTATAATTGTGGAATAAAAAGAATGCATCTACCTACTAAGGTAGAAGAAACTTTAATAAGGATGAAACGTTATGATAAAATATCTTCAATTCCTCCTGTTACTAAAACAATTAATCAATTATTATAAAACTGTGGAATTTTCACAGTTTTTTTGATATTATTATATTAGGTGAGATTGTGATGTTGAAGAAAAAAATTATATTTATGGGAACTCCTAGTTTTAGTATTCCAATTTTAGAAATGTTAATTGAAAATTATAATGTTATTGCCGTAGTAACTCAACCAGATAAAGAAGTAGGAAGAAAAAAGGAAATGGTGTTTTCAGATGTTAAGGAAGTCGCTTTAAATAGTAATATTAAAATATTTCAACCACTAAAAATTAGAAATGAATATAAGGATATAATTAAATTAAAACCAGATATTATTGTAACTTGTGCTTATGGGCAAATACTACCTAAAGAAATACTTAATGCGCCTAAGTATGGATGTATTAATGTTCACGCCTCCTTGCTTCCTAAACTAAGGGGAGGAGCTCCAATTCATCGAGCTTTAATTGATGGTTATGAGGAAACAGGAATCACAATAATGGAAATGGATGAACAAATGGATACAGGCGACATTATCACCCAAAAAAGTATTAAAATTTTAGATACTGACAATGTTGGAACTCTTCATAATAAGCTAAGTCATCTAGGTGCGACATTACTTAATAAGACATTGCCTTTGATTTTTGAAAAAAAGATAAAAAAAATAAAACAAAAGAAAAAAGATGCAACTTATGCTAATCTTATTAAAAGAGAAGATGAATTAATTGATTTTAATCAAAAAGCGAAAGATGTGTTCAATAAAATTAGGGGGTTAGATCCATTCCCTGGAGCTTATGCAGTTTTTGATGATTTAATTGTAAAATTGTTTGATGTTAAACTTGGTAATAATAAAGGGAAAAAAGTAGGGGAAATAATTGAAATATATGATGATGGAATAGGAATAGCTACTAAAGATGGAGAAGTAATAATAAAAACAATTCAGTTTTCAGGCAAAAGAAAAATGTTTGTTAGAAATTATTTAAATGGAATAACTAAAGATCAATTATTAGGTAAAGTATTTAATAAATAAAGGAAAGTTTAACCACTTTCTTTTTTTCTTATAATACTTTATAATATTAACATAAAGAGGTTTGTTATGAGAAATAGTATCTATAATTTAACTATTAATGATTTAGAAATATATTTAGCAAGTAAAAATGAAAAAAAGTATCATGCTAAACAAATATATGATTGGTTATATGTTAAAAAAGTGAGATCATTTAATGAAATGACTAATTTAAGCAAGGAATTAATAAATATTTTAAACATTGATTTTATCATAGATACAATTGATATTATCAAAAAAGAAGTAGATAACGATGTTGTTAAATATTTATTTAAATTAACTGATGGTGAATATATTGAGTCAGTTTTGATGTTTCATGATTATGGATTAAGTGTTTGTGTTTCTAGTCAAATTGGTTGTAATATGGGATGCAAGTTTTGTAATAGTGGCAAGTTAAAAAAAGTAAGAGATTTATATCCTGGCGAAATAATATTACAACTTTTAAAAATCGAAGAAGATATCAATAAAAAAATTACTCATGTTGTTATTATGGGAATAGGAGAACCTTTTGATAATTATCTTAATATTATAAAATTTATTGAAATAATAAATAATCCCTTTTCTATTAATATCGGTTCTAGACATATTACATTATCAACTTGTGGCATTATTCCTAAAATTGATGACTTTAGCAATTTTCCTTATCAGGTAAATTTAGCGATTAGTCTTCATGCTCCTAATGATAAGTTAAGAAACAGTTTAATGCCTATTAATAAGGTATATAATATTAATGAGTTGATGAATTCAATAAAAAGGTATATTGCTAAGACTAACAGACGGGTAACATTTGAATATATTATGCTGGATAAAATAAACGATACAAAAGAATGTGCTTATGAACTCGCTAAGTTAATCAAAGGTTTAAATGCCTATGTTAATTTAATTCCATATAATATGACAAAGGATTTGACATATAATAGGAGTAATGATTTAAATATTAAAATGTTTTATGATATACTTAAAAAAGAGAAAATAAATGTAACAATAAGGAAAGAATTTGGTAGCAAAATAAGTGCTGCTTGTGGTCAATTGAAAAGTAATAGGGAGTGATTTATGAAATCATTTTATTTAACAGATAAAGGTAAACTAAGGGATCATAATGAAGATAGTGTAATAATCACTGAAAATAGAGAAGGAAGCTATTTAATGGCAGTAGCAGATGGAATGGGTGGCCATTGTGCTGGAGAAGTTGCATCTTCTATTGCTATTAGTTATCTAGGGAAAAGATTTGGTGATAGTTTTCTTCATATGGAAAAGATGCAAGCAGTTGATTGGATTAGAGATAGTGTCGCTGAAATTAATAGTTTAATATTTAAATATACAGAAGAAAATCCAGAAAGTAAAGGAATGGGAACAACTTTGGTTATTGCAATCGTTACTAAAGATTATATTTTATTTGGTAATATAGGAGATAGTTCGGGTTTTGTAATTAAAGATAACAAAATGCATAAAGTAACTTATGATCATACCTTAGTAAATCTTTTAGTAACAGCAGGAGAATTAACTAAAGAAGAAGCAAAAAATCATCCTAAA
>CAZITT010000004.1:0-15897 GCA_964542235.1 uncultured Muribaculaceae bacterium
ACAGCATCTTCGCCTTCTAAGATATCAGCGAATACTCTTTCAATTTGATCTCTACCAACATCCCCGTAACCATAACCAGTAGTGCCAATAAAAGTTGCATCGGATATTTTATTTTTATGAAAAGCATTTATCACTTTAAACGAATTTAATAAACATAGCCTATCTATCTCTTTAAATTGCTTAACTAAACTAGCCTCACATTTATTCGCTAATTCTATTACCTCTTTTTTTATATTTAATTCATTATCCATTCTTATATCCTCCATCAACTCTAATAATTGCACTATTAATATAACTAGCATCATCGCTTGCTAAAAAATATATTACTTTTGCAACTTCGTCTGGATTTGCAAAACGATTTAATAATACTTTCTTATTCTCATTATTAACAAAGTCACTAGATAATCCTTTACTCATATCCGTATTAATCCAACCTGAAGTAACACAATTTACTCTAATATAAGGAGCAAATTGTAATGCTAAATTATGTGTTAAAGAAATAACTCCGGCTTTAGATATGTCATAATCAATACTTTCCGGATAATAAGTATCGATACCATTAGTTGATGAGACATTAATAATAGTTCCTTTTTTTTCTTGCAACATATAGTTTCCTACATATTTACTAACTAAAAATGATCCAATTAAATTTACTTCTAGCACTCTTTTAAAATCTTTAGCATTCTTATCCATTAGTAAAGTGTCAATTGCAATACCGGCATTATTAACTAAAACATCTATTTTTTTAAAATCATTTATTACTTTATCTACCATCTTTTTAACTTCTTTTTCTTTAGATACATCACATTTAATTGTTAATGCTTTTATTTGATATTTTTGTTCTATTTCTTCTTTTAATCTTTTTGCTTCTTTTTCACTATGATTATAATTTATTACTACATTATAGCCATGTTTAGCGAACTGGATAATTGTTTCTTTTCCTAAACCTCTACTAGAACCAGTCACTAAAACTACCTTTTCTTCCATAATAACCTCTTTTCTCTAACATATTATAGCATTAAAAAGAGTAGTTTTCTACTCTCCTACATCGAATTGACTGTTATATAAATTGTAATAAAAACCTTTTTTCTTTAACAGTTCATTATGACTGCCAATTTCAACAATATCGCCATCATTCATAACCACAATTGTCGATGCATTTTTAATTGTTGATAACCTGTGAGCAATTATAAAACTTGTTCGATCTTTCATTAAATTTTTCATTGCCTCATTAATTAATAGTTCTGTTCTAGTATCGACTGAACTAGTAGCCTCATCCAAAATCAAAATTTTAGGATTAGCTAAAATTGCTCTGGCAATTGTTAATAGTTGTTTTTCACCTAATGATATATTATTTGTCTCTTCGTTTAAAACATAATTATAACCATCAGGAAGAGTATTAACAAAGTGATCAACCATCGCTTTTTTGGAAGCTTCTCTTACTTCTTCGTAAGTGGCATCTTCTTTTGAATATTTTATATTATCTAAAATACTTCCATTAAATAGCCATGTATCTTGTAAGACCATACCACAACTTTGTCTTAATGCTTTCTTACTATAATTTTGGATATTAATGCCATCGATTAAAATTTCTCCTTTATTAATATCATAAAATCTCATCAATAACTTTACTAAAGTTGTCTTCCCTGCTCCAGTTGGCCCCACTATTGCTATCTTACTACCTTTTTTAATATCAAGATCAAAGCCTTTAATGACCATTTTATCGGGGCTATACCCAAATTGAACATCTTTAAATAAAATATCACTATCTACCATTTTACCTATTATTTTTAAACTATCTTCTTTTTCTTCTTCAACATCTAAAAATTCAAATATTCTTTCCGTAGCAGCGATAGTTGATTGAAAACTGCTAATTATATTGGCACTTTGAGCAGTGCTTTGAAGAAATTGTCTTAAATATTGAACAAAGGCTTGAATATCACCAATATTCATTTTATTTTTGACAACTAAGTAACCCCCTAAAATACAAACTAAGACATAACCAATATTACCTAAAAATTGAATAATAGGCATCATTAACCCTGAAAATAATTGACTGTTTAATGCCGTATTATATAATTCTTGATTATAATTATCAAATTTACTGATAGATTCTTCTTCATTATTAAAGGCTTTTACAATATTAGATCCTGCATACATTTCTTCAATATGAGAATTTATTTTACCTAATTCTTCTTGTTGTTTCTTAAAATATTTTTGACTGAATCCCATAATTTTTTTTATGAAAATTAAAGATAATGGCAATATTAAGACAGCAATCAAAGTCATTGATAAATTAATAGTTATCATCATTACTAAAATACCAATAATTGTTGTAAATATAATTACTGATTGTGATAAATTTTGCGTTATCGTATTACTTAAGGTATCAACATCATTAGTAATTCTACTTAAGATATCACCATTGTTAGTTTTATCATAATATTTTAGTGGTATCTTATCTATTTTTTTAAATACTTTTGATCTTAAGTTATATGTCACTTTTTGAGAGACATTAGTAACAATAAAGCTTTGAATGTAATTAAATGATATTGAAAAAAGATAAATAACAGCATAAATAATAACAATTTTTAAAATAGCTTTAAAATCAATTGTTGGTTTTTTATCAAAAGCCATATCTTTTAACATATCAAGTTGATTATCTGTTAATTTTGATTTAGCTTCTTTAGGAAGCATATTAATAATATCTTTACCTGTGATATTTTTTGGTAATACTACCCCTTCTGGTAAATTATTTATTACACTATCATATATTTTTATTTTAATATATCCATCAACAATAGTATTTGTTGCTCTTGCTAATATTTTAGGCCCTACTATAGCAAGAGAAGCTGAAAGAACTGCTAGTATAAAGATAACTATTATTTTAACTTTATAAGGTTTAAAATAACTAAACAATCTTTTAGTTGTATTTTTTAAATCTTTTGGTTTTTCCACCAAGTTAATTTTATTATTCATATTGCACCTCTTCTAATGATAGTTGTGATAAGGCAATTTCTTTATATATATCACAATTTTTCATTAACTGGTTATGCTTTCCAATTCCTACTATTTTTCCTTTATCTAAAACTATTATTTTATCAGCATGCATAATTGTGCTTACCCTTTGTGCAACTATCAAAATAGTTTTATCTTTTAAATTTTTACTTAAAAGTTTTCTAATTTTAGCTTCAGTACTAAAATCTAAAGCAGAAAAACTATCATCAAAAATATATATTTTAGCTTTTGTTGCAAGAGCTCTGGCAATTGCTAATCTTTGTCTTTGCCCACCACTTACATTAGAACCAGACTGTGCAATAATACTTTTATATTTTTCATCTTTACTAATTATAAATTCCTTGATACAAGAAGTATCAGCTACTTCATTCATTTCTTCATCTGATAAATTTTTGTTGCCATATTTAATATTTGTCTCTATTGTACCTGAAAACAATAATCCTTTTTGAGGAATATAACCTATGTTTTTTCTTAAATCTTTTAAACTAATATCTCTAATATCAATACCATCAATTAAAATTTGACCACTACTTACATCATAAAATCTTGGAACAAGATTAATAAGCGTTGATTTCCCACTTCCTGTTGAACCAATAAAAGCTGTAATTTCTCCTTTATTTGCTGTAAAATTAATATCTTTTAATATATCTTCTTTCGCATCGTCATATTTAAAACTGACATTTTTAAATTGCACAGTAGAATTTTTTATAACATTTTTTTCATCTTTTTTATTATCTTTGACATTATTTTCTTCATTTAAGATTTCTAATATTCTTTTAATAGAAGCTGAAGCTCGAGGAATAAATATAAAGATCATTGATATCATGACAAATGATATCAATATTTGAATACTATACTGAATATAAGCCAGCATATCTCCTATTTCTAAGCTGCCTAAATTTATATTTATTGATCCAACCCAAATAATTAATAGTATTACTCCATTTAAAATTAAAGTCATTCCTGGATTCATAATATTAATTATTTTATTAACAAATAGAGTATTTTTAGTAATATCTTTGTTTACTTGATCAAATCTTTCATTTTCTTTTTCCCCTTTGTTAAATGATCTAATAACTAACATTCCTGTTAAATTTTCTCTTGTTACTAAATTTAATTTATCTGTCAGTTTTTGAATTATATCGAACTTTGGTATAGCAAAACCCATCACAGCAATCACTAAAACAATTAGTAATATTACTCCTAAACCTACAATCCAAGTCATGTTTGCATTGCTTGCTAATATCTTCATAATTCCACCAATACCCATAATAGGTGCCATCATGGCTAAACGAAGCAAAAGCGTCAGTGATGTTTGAACTTGCGTTATATCATTAGTTGTCCTTGTAATAAGTGATGAAACTCCATATTTTTTAATGCCACTATAATCTAGATATGTAACTTTACTAAAGATTCCTCTTCTTAAATCTCTAGCGAAAGCAACTCCAACTTTACTTGCTAAATAAGTAACGATTACACTCATAATCATTCCTAATAACGAGATTAATATCATTTTAAATCCCATTTGTAAAATATAAGCAGTATCCCCTTTTATAACACCATTATTAATTATCTTTGACATATAATCCGGAAGCGCTAATTCCGAATAAACAACTTGAATATAGATAGCAACAATAATAATTAATATTAAGGATATATATGGTTTTAAATATTTAAATAATTTTTTCACCTTAATCACTTCCCTTATTCTATTTATGTTTTAAATTATCTATTTATTAATTAAACTATTTGTAATAGTATTATAAATAGTTTTAAATGTCAAGAAAAGAGAGGTAGTTTTACCAACAAAAAAAGCTAAATTTTAGCTTTAATTATTTAATCCATGATGAACAACTGGACTACTCATATCAAGAGGAGCAAATATATAACCATTTTTTAGACCATATTTAATAATGGCTTCTACTGCATTAACTGATGCTTTCTTAGTATCGTGTTGTAAAACAACATAATATTTTTTATTAGATTTTAATCCTCTAATAACATTATTAGCAATTTTAGTAGAATTACTTGTTGCAGTATCGCCACCAGAAACATTCCAATCATAATAATGATAGCCTCTTTTGTTAACCTCTTGAGTTAGTTTAGTCATAATTTTTTTACTATAATTTCTACTAACTGTATTAGAACTTCCACCAGGAAATCTAATTATTTTAGATCTTACTCCTGTTAACTTATATACTTTATCACTTATTTTGTTTAAATCACTAAAATACCCTGATATGCTTGTATAAACCTTCTTGTAAGAATGCGTATAAGTATGAAGTGCTACTGTATGACCTTCTTTGTGAGCTCTTATTATGTATTTATCATAAGAAGAAGAACGTTGTCCTGTTACAAAGAAAGTTGCTTTAACATTATATTTTTTTAAGATATCCAATAATTTTGAAGTATAGCTGCTAGGACCATCATCGAAAGTTAAATAAATAACTTTACTATTGCCACAAATAACTTTAAATTCATAAAAGTCACCATATACTTTTTCATCATCTATTATTTTATATGATCTAGCTCTATAATAATAAGTTTTTCCTCTTTGAACTTCACTATCATCATATTGTAAATTGTCTAATAATATTAACTTATATTCACTATCAGCTGGCGATTTACGATAAAATTCATAACCTTCTGCCCCAGCTGCTTCCTCTATTTTTAATCTAACTGATTTATCCGAATTAGAAATAATAGTTATTTTAGGAATTCCTGTTTTAGTTTGCAAGTTATGACTAATAGAATATTCACTTTTATTGATAATTGATCCAGCGCTTCTCCACGCTAAAATCTTATAATAATAGAAAGTATTTGCTGCCAATCCTTCATCAACATAATTGGCTGAAGATGTTCGGGCTACAAAAGTATAGTTAATATTATCAATTGAACGATATATTTCATAACCACTAAAAATAGTATTGTTTGGTTGAAAAGATAATTTTATACTTTCACTTTTACTATCCGTTAAAGTTAAAGTTGGAATTTTTAATTTTATAACAACTCCTTTAGCGTTTGATAGATTACTGTTGTATTTGCGTTCATTTATTGTTACATAAGGCGATATTTTGTAGTAGTAAGCTTCTCCGCTTATTAAATTAGTATCAGTATAAGACATGTTGGTAGTTGTATTTAAATATATATATGGACCTTTTCCATTATTACCTATACTACGATAGATATCATAACCAATTGCATTGATATTTTGAGAAATAATTAAATCAGCCGTTGAAATATTAGTTGATGAAACAAAAAAATTAGGAATAGCTGGATTGGTTTTTTGACTAACATATGAAATTGCACTAAAATAATTTTTTCTGCCAACAGTTCGGTAACACCTTACTTTATAGTAATACGTTTTATCAGCTTTTAGATTCCTACTTATAAAACTATCGCTCACTGTTCTTTTTATTATTTTAAAGTTTTTATTATCAGTTGATTGAAATATTTCGTATCTAGTTGCCCCCGGTACCCTTTGATAATATATCCTAATAGCACCACTTCCAACTGGTTCTGCGTTAGCTAAAGGAACATTTAAACTTGGTCTAGTATAAGCGACATTTGAATAATTGCTGTAGACCTTCATACCTTCCACCATTTTATAGGCTCTAATTTTATAATAGTAATACTTATTATAAATTAATTTTTGATCAACATAATTACTATTAGTAGTATCGGTTATTTTAACAAATCCTTTATTAGGATAACTAGAACGATAAATTTCATATCCTTCATAACCTGGGTTATCAAAACTAACATTAATTGAATTATAAGATAAGGCTCCGACACTAATTATAGGAACTACTTCCTCTTCTGCATAAGTATTTATTCCACCAACACATACAATAAATAAAAATATAAATAATAATTTTACTATCTTTTTCATAATACCTCTAAAAATTTTCTATTCTACAATAATACTATATCAAAAATTTACATCAATTGCCAGTATTTATTTAAAATACAAAAAAAGACTAATTAATAGCCTAATACTTTTTCAAGACTTTCGTCTTTTTCAATATATTCCTCAACTTCTATTTCTCGATATTGATCTTTGGTATCTCTAATGATTACTTTTTTTAATCCGGCATTTATTATCATTCTTTTACACAAGGCACATGGATTGGCATTTTCTATATAAGATCCATCATTATAATTTTTACCAACTAAATATAGCGTTCCATCTATCATATCTTTTCTTCCAGCACTTATAATAGCATTTTGTTCAGCATGAACACTTCTACAAAGTTCATATCTTTCTCCTCTAGGAACATTAAGTTTTTCTCTCATACAATATTTTAAATCACAACAATTTTTCCTACCTCTTGGTGATCCCACATAACCAGTAGAAATAATTTCATCATTTTTTACTATTACCGCTCCAAAATTTCTTCTTAAACAAGTTCCTCTAGCCGATACTGCCTCTGCAATATTTAAATAATAATTAATTTTATCAATTCTATCCAATTTTAACACCTCATATTAAAATTATAACACAAATAATTTATTGTTTTATATAATATTTTTAAAACCATTTATTTTACGATTATCGTAAAATATATATTGACATTTAATAAAAATAATTATAATATTTAGGTGAGGTGAAATAAATGGAAAAAAGTAAAATTGCTAAATTTATATCAATTATTTTAAAATTAATGCTCATTTTTGGTATAATCTGCTTATTTTTCATTCCACAATTATACAATTTGTTTTCAGAAGTAAAATTTTCCTCTCAAACAATTTATTACATAATAGCTTTTTATTTATGTGCCATCTTAAGTTTAGGAGTAATATACGAACTCATCAAAATATTTGATATCATATATAAAGGAAGTCCATTTAAAAAAAGTATTGAAATTAGGTTAAAAAAGATTGCTGTATTATTTATGATTCTAACAATTATCATTGTAATAAAAATTATTTTTATTCTAACTATTATCTCAATTGCGGTATCACTTATTACATTTATAGCAAGTCTTAGCTTTTATGTTCTAAGCCAAATATTCAAAGTTGCTATCGAGTATAAAAATGAAATAGATCTTATGGTTTAGGAGATTAAAAATGATTATTGTAAATTTAGATGTAATTATGGCTAAAAGAAAAATGTCATTAAATGAATTAAGTGAAAAAACAAAAATTACTACTACTAATCTATCAATACTAAAAACTAACAAGGCAAAAGCCATTCGTTTTTCAACACTAGAAGCAATTTGTAAGTCATTAAATTGTCAACCAAGCGATATATTAGAATATAAGGAGAATTAAAATGGAAAAAGAAAATGATTTTGAAATTAAATATAAAAATTTAAAATTAATAGCTATCACCTGTTTAGTATTAGGGGTTATAATTGATATAATCCATAACATAAAAATGAATTTATACATAAGAGATTTTATTATCCCTTTAGCCATCATGTTAGTAGGTCATACCTTTCTCATCAATAAAAATAAATTAGAAAAAAATAAAAAAGCTTATCTACTACTAATCCCAATAAGTCTTATCCTTATAAGCAATATTATTGTAAAAATTGATTACAGCAATAAATTTTTAAATATTTTTATATTACCTCTTTTAATATCCACTTTTTTCTTTTCGTTAACTAATAAAAATTATAAAATTTCTAAAGAATCAGTATTTTGGATATTTAAACTATTTCCTAAAAATATATTCTGTAATTTAAACTACGTCAAAAAAATATTTAAAAATTCTAAAACAAAAAGTATTTTAAATATTGTAATAGGTTTTTTAATTGGTATTCCAATTGCTGTAATCTTAATGGCACTTTTAACAAATGCCGACCGATATTTTAGTGAATTTATTGGCAATATTTTAAGTTTTTTACCAACTATCTCATTTAGAAGAATTAGCGATTTAGTAATAATAATTATAACTTCTACTCTATTTTTTAGTATATTCATAAATATATTTAAAAATAAAAATGCTACGATAAAAAAAATAAATTATAAAGAAATTAATACAACTATTGCATCAACAATTTTAATAATAATAAATATTGTATTTGCTATCTTTTTAATATCTGAAATATCAAAATTAACCATTAATTTCTTACATTTGCCAATTGAATATACATATGCTAAATATGCAAGAGAAGGATTTTTTCAATTATTAATAGTAACCGCGATTAATTATAGCATAATATTCTATTATACTTACTGTACTAAGAAAATAGAAAATAAAACTTTTATTAAGAGATTATTAATATTGCTAATTTCATTTTCAATTATTTTGATACTAAATTCCTATTATAGAATGTTTCTATATATTAGTGCCTATGGATTTACTATTCTAAGGCTTCAAGTAATATTATTTTTAACAATGGAATTAATTCTGTTTGGTATTTTAGTTAAAAAATTAGTAAGTAAACTTAATTATGATGATACAATTTTATTTGTAACAACTCTATTACTATTCTATATATTAAATATCTATTTTTGCACAAATCAATTTATTAAATTATTAAATCCATAAAAAAAAGATTCTTCATCTTTTATTTAAGATAATTCCTCTAATTTACTATGCATTTCTGTTAATTTTTCATTTACCTTTTGACTTTCTGCTTTCTCTAAACTATACCAGCCTTTTTTAAACATTAGGTTATATAAATCTCTTTGAGCTTCTTTAACATCTTTAAATAAAGATAAAATATCATTATACATTTTTTTATTGCTGGCTTCATTAAGAGCAATTGTTAAATTAACTCCCATATTTTTTTCTATCTCTAAAATTTGGTTCAAGTAATCTCTATCGTTCATCTCAATAGAACTCGAAACTTCTGTTTTTGGATTTTGAACTTTATTATTCATTGCTACCTCCTAATTCTTTAACCAAACTATTGCAAATATTTTTATGCATTTTAAAAATATTTCCTAACATATCTTTTATTTCATCGTCATAAGCTTCTTCTTTAAAATGATTAGCAGTTTTTCCGGCTACAAAATTCCATTCAAAAATATCGCTAATATACGATAAATCTTTAGTTGAAATCATTACTGGTGGTTCATTCATAAAATTCTCCTTTCATATTTATAATGAATTTATTTATCATTTTTTATACATTTTGTTTAATTTTTAGTAATACCATTTTAAGTCAGAAATTAATTTAAAAAGTTTTATTGAAAACAAAATTTTTAAAAAATCGTGATTAATATACAACTAACATTTGCTAAGATGAATATCCTATAATATAGGTATATAAAGGAGGGATAAACAATGTATCCATATGGCTTCAGTACTCCATGCTGTGGACCTTATTATCCGTATGGAGGTTGTGGTGGAGGTTGTGGTAATGATAGTGGCAGTGGAATTATTTGGATAATCGTAATAATTGCTATTATATTCTTATTATTTGGTTTTTTTAGACCATATCCTACAACTTAAAATTTTTTAACTATAAAAATAAAATCTAGTTCAACAATAATGTTGAACTAGATTTTGTTAATTGATCTAAATTTTTCCTTTTAATATTTTATTTCTATAAACTATCTATATAATCCTCTATATTATTATTTTCTACGCAATTCCATTTTAAATTAATAGAAGTAGCATCAACTAATTTCAAATTAATAACCGTTAAGCCTGTTTCTTCCATTATTTCTCTTTTTACACATTCTTCAGGAGTTTCTCCATGCTCAAAACTACCACCCGGTAAATCTAGCTTACCTGTATATGCTCCCCTACTTTTTCTAATCAAAACTACTTTATTATTTTTAACTATAATACCATATCATCCAATATGACGATGTCATCTAACTTTTTTATTATCCATTTCATCACCTCATAATTAGTATTTATAATTTTTTACTATTATTTTAATAATTATGAGTTTATTTTATCACGTAAATTATTTAAACTCAAATATTTTACAGCAACTCAATTCTTTTTAAATCTTTTAAAGCAGGCCCATAAATGACATGACCATATTTATCAAAAATTGAGCCATGACATTTTGATTCCCATACTTTATCTACATCATTCCAAATTAAAGAACATCCCATATGAGTACATTTATTTTCTAAAAATATATATTCATCTTTACCTTGTCTATAAACTAATGCATTAACATCTTTAAATCTCATAACTTTTCCACTGTCTATTTTTATTTTTTCTAACTCATATTTGCTGACAAATAATTTGCTAATTACCAAGCCATCAATAACATGTCCAACCATTCTAAAAGTAGATTTTAAACTTTTAATTAAAGTACAGCGTTTAGTTTTATATAAATCATCATACGTTTTACTAAGAAGCATGTTAGTTACATTTTTAGCCGCAATATGACTATTGGTAAAACCCCATTTTTGAAAACCTGTAACTAAAATTATATTAGGATTTCTATTAGAATATTTTCCAACAAAAGGTAATGAATCAATAGGCATACAGTCCTCTGTGAACCATTTATTTTGTATTATAGCGTCTTTATCTAATTCATATATTTTATTTATTAAAGTCTCATAACATTTATTTATATCAATATCTATACCAGTAAAATGATCACTTCCACCTATTATTAAAGTAGAATCATCATACGTTCTTAAATAATAAAAAGGTTTATCTAGTGATACATAATTAGCCTTTAATTTTAATTTTGTTTTAAATGCTATGGCATATGATTTGCTTTGATATATTTTAGCGAAATATAAATTATCAGGATTAAAAAAAGGATAATGACATGCCATAACAATTTTATCAGTTTTTATTTTGTATTTATCATTAATTAATACTTCATAGTTTTTTTCTTTTTTAACAATCTTAGTTACTTGAGAATTTTCGTATAAAGGAACTTTATTTTTTATTAAAATATCAATTATACCCATCATGTATTTTATGGGATTAAATATGAATTGTTTAGTAAACTCAACAGCTTGTTTACAATTTATAATATCTTTTGATGAATGAAGTGATTTAAGAGTAGCAAAACTTTTGATTAGCTCATATTGATTATTTAAAGCTTTAATGCTTTTTTCTTCGTTTGCACATAGTATTGTACTTTCTTCTTTATAATCACAAGTTATCTTTTCTTTTTTAATAATTTGCTTAATTAAATCTAGTCCTTCCATTTGCGATTTTAAATATGCAATTGCTTTTTCTTTACCATGTTTTTTATTTATTTCATCATATAACAAATCATGTGCAATACTAACTTGAGCAGTAGTATTAGCACTTACTCCAGTTGCTAGTTTTTTACTACCTACTAAAATAAACTTTATACCATTTTTCATAAAGTTATAGGCACAAGTTAAGCCTGCTATACCACCACCAATTATTAAAACTGGAGTCCTAGTATTTTTATCTATATGGGGTAGTTTTTTATCGATATAATCTTTAATCCATATTGATTCCATCATTATCACCTAAAATTAGTATAAACAAAATATTAAGATAAATTCGTAAATAATTGTTAGATAAATCATATTTTATAAATTTAAATATGTTGTTAAAAATATTCATTTGATTTTTACAATATTTTTTATTAAATGGTTTATATTATCTTGCATTAATCAAGCATCTATGTTATTGTATTATCAATTTAGTGGAAGTTACTATTAGCATCCATAAACTTAAAATATTAATGCTTGTTATACTTATTCCAATTAGTTTATTAATTTTTAAGGGCAGTAATATCTCTTTTATTTAAGTGTTATTAGCCCTTTTTAGTACACAACATAGGATTGTATATTCTGTGTTAATATATAATTATTGTTGAGAAAGGGGGAATTTTAGAATGAAAAAAGCTGAAATCAAAAACGATATTATCAATAATTTAAAAACCAAAATATCTAAAAATAAAATCAAGATTTCCTTTGGAAACAAAATTGGGTTAGGGTACGACGGATGTGGTACTCATACCCACAAATAATTAAATTGTAATCTAAAATACTTTCTATGTTGTGTAATTATTTATTGGAGGTATTTAATTATGAGAAGTCCCTGGTTGAACAGAGAATATGAAAAATCGAAAAATATAGAAGTAAAAAAGAAAAAAGGAATGTATATATTATCTAATAAAATGTTAAAAACTTCTATTTGTTTAAATGGAAAAGAATATAAAAGATATGAAAATAATAATTTTAATGAAATTGAATGGGAAAAGTTATTTTTAAGAGGTTTAGCAACTGATAAAAATTGTAAAGATTTTGAATTAGATGAATCAGCAATTGATGAAAATGAAGAATATCAAAAATTTAGTAAAGTTGAAACCTTCCCTTTAAAAGTAGGAAAGGAAATTTACTATATTTTATTAAATCCAGAATTAGGATCATGGGTTGCTTTAACAAAAGATGAATTTAAAAGATATGAAGATAATTTATTAGAAAAAGATGAATGGATATCATTATTTATAAGAGGACTTGCAAGTTCTAAAAGTGGACAAGTTCTCGAGTTAGATTTTCCTGTTCCTGCTGACTATCCTAGTGTAATCGTTGTTAATATCACTACTGGTTGTAACTTAAGATGCAAATACTGTTTTGCAGATTGTGGTCCATTCAAAGGCGAAGATATGACAGAAGATGTTATGGAAGCCACTATTAATAGTATGTTATCAATGCCAGTAATTAAGATGATTACATTCGAATTTCAAGGTGGAGAAGCATCTACTAATGTAGCTGGAATGAGAACTTTTATTGAAAAGGTTGAAATTGTTAAGCATAAATACAATAAGCTAGTAAAATATAGAACCGAAATTAATTGTGTATTAGTAACTGAAGATTTAATTTCATTAATTAAGGATTACAATGTAAGTGTCGGTATTAGTTTGGATGGCCCCAAAGAAATGACAGATCAAACTAGAGTTGATATTAACGGTGTTGGTGTAACTGCTAAAATTGAAAAAGGTATTAAAAAATTAAGAGACAACGGTATTTATATAGACGGCGCTGTATGCACTATTGGACAACATAATGTTCACTATCCTAAAGAGTTAATGGAATATTTTAATAAAATTGGTATAAACTTCAAACCTAGACCAATTAATATTTTAGGCAGAGAAAAAGAAAATAATTTAACAACTAAATCAGGCGAATGGGCTAAATGTTTTAAAGAAATGCACCAAATGTATAATAAAGTGGATATTGAAAATTTTTCTATTCATATTTTTGAAGAAAATGTTTATACGCCAATTAGAGATTATATTTGTTTAAGATACCCTTGTGGAGCAGCTAGAGAGTTAGTTTCTGTTAATCCTAATGGTGATGTATTTCCATGTGATGGTTTTAAAAATGAACAGAAATTCAGCATGGGAAATATCTTAAATGAAACTATTGAAGAAATGTTAAAAAAACCCGAAACAATTAAACTAAGAAACAGAACTGCTTCAACAATTAAAAAATGTTCTAAATGTTTATTCAGAGGTATGTGTTGTTCTTGTTGTTATTCTGCTTATGGCAAATTTGGTAATATATATAGAGAAGACCCACATTGTGCTGATAGAAGACAAATGTACATTTATTTAATGCAAGAATGGATTAGAAAAAATGAATTATCAAAAATGAGGGAAAACGATGAGCAACCAGTTAGTTGTTGAAAATAGAGAAACCGGCAAAACCACATTTTTATTAACAGAAGTTACTCGTTTAATTAAAGATGGTTATAATGTCATAATTATGGATTCAGCAACAGAGCATGAAGATAAGTCTTTATTAAAAAAAGTAATGAAGTGCTACCCTACAGCTAAATTATATGATGCTCGAAATGAACAACTAGTCCAAATACAACATGGTTATGAAAATTTTTTTAATAATTTTGGTAATACTTTCCCAGTAAAAGAGATAATAAATATATCAGATAATTCAATTATATGCTTTGATTTGTCATATTTTTTAGAAAAAGGATATGATGTTTTTAATCAAACAAATGATCAACAATTATATAATTATTATAGAGGTTTATACAATAATTTAGCTCAACAAATTGTTTCTAGTCTAATTATACTTAATAATCGTGGTATAATTAAAAATACAGTAGTAGTTATGGACGAGATAGAATTTCCAATAGTGGATTTTGATATATCTTCACTTCAAAAAGATATATTATTTATAGCTGCTGTTCATCCTGAAAACAGCTTTGGAACATTCTATAAAAGTTTTGACAGAAACATGTTTCAAACGTTTAGAAAGGTGTGATTATGTATGAATCTATCACCAGCAGAAATAGCAAAAGAAAAAGAATATCTAAAAATAACTTTAAAAATTATACAAAAATTAATTGAAGCAAGCAATATGTCCATTCAAGATAAAATGAATCAAATTAATGAAATAAAAAAATACATTTGGGAAAACAAAGCCACTTTGGATGAAATTGAAATTGCACAAGGCATGTATAATGTTAATACTGGTGTTGGCTATACTAATGATAGCATAAAGCAGTTACAACGATTAGAGAAATCTTTAGAAAGTGCATATTTTGGTAGAATAGATTTTATTAGAGACAATAATTCCTTTTCAATATATATTGGTTTAAATGGAATAAGTAATGGGTTAGATTTCTATGTTTTTGATTGGCGAGCACCAATAGCAAGCCTATTCTATAATTATGGTAAAGGGCCTGCTATGTATGAAGCACCTTTCGGATTAATTACAGGTGATGTCACTTTAAAAAGGCAATACAAAATTATAAAAGATAGAATTGAGAGATGCTTTGATAATGATATAAATATTGACGATGAATACTTGCAAGAAATACTATCAGATTCAGCTTCTGATAGAATAAAGAATATTGTTAACACTATTCAACAAGATCAAAATGCAATTATCAGAAATGTTACTGATCCAGTTTTAATAGTGCAAGGTATTGCAGGTAGTGGAAAAACATCTGTTGCTTTACATAGAATAGCATTCTTACTTTATAAAGAAAAA
>CAZITT010000004.1:15907-21573 GCA_964542235.1 uncultured Muribaculaceae bacterium
TTACATTCTAGTAATATTTTAATATTTTCACCAAATCAACTTTTTTCTGAATATATTTCTAACGTGCTTCCAGAACTTGGTGAAGATAATGTTATGCAAACAACCTTTAGTGATTTTGGTTATGATTACATTAAAGGTTATAAAGAACTAGAAAGTTTTACCGAATTTATAGAAAGATACTACAAACAAATAACTGTTGATCAAGAAAGTTTTAATATAACAAAAGCAAAATTATCAAATGAATTTAAAAACTTACTATACGAATATATTAAAAATATTAAAAATACTGCTTGTTTTATAAGTGGACTTAAAATAAATGACATTCAATTTAATAAAAAAATGTTAGATGATTATTTTAAAAATAGGTATTCTAAATTACCACTATTTGAAAGAATTCAAATGTTATCAGAATATATATGCGATACTTGTAATATTTCTCACAAGAAAAATGGTGAATTAATAAGAAAGCGATTATTAGGTTTGCTAAGCCAAAAATTTGATATTAAAAAAATCTATCAGGAATTTTTAAATTCAAATAAAGTTAAATCTTTAGCTGTTAATATTTCCGATTTTAATCCAGAAACTAAAAAATTAAAATATGAAGATTTAACCCCTATGTTATATCTTACTTTTGAGTTAAAAGGCTACCCTGAAGGCAACTTTATGAAACAAATAATTATTGACGAGGCACAAGATTATTCTTTATTACAAATCGAATTAATAAAAAGAATTTTTAGTAGAGCTTCATTCACAATACTCGGTGATCATAACCAAACTATTAATCCTTATTACAAATATAGATCTTTAGAGGAAATTCAACAAGTGTTCCCTAGCGGAAGGTATATTGAATTAAACAAAGCATATCGTTCAAGTGAAGAAATAATAAATTATACTAATCAGATACTAGGTTTATCAAATGTTTGTTCCGTAAGAAAAAGTAATGAAATTCCAGTTGTATTCAAAAATGTAGAAGATGATAATCAACTAGTAGAACAAATGCTATCTGATATTGAAATTATGAAAAATAATGGAATGAAAAGAATTGCAATTATCACAAAAAATAACGAAGAAACGGCAAATTTATATGGCTTGTTAAGTTATCAAACAATGGATATTGCAATGGTAAATTTCAAACAAGGAAATAATAATAGTAATACTTTGATAATGCCTTCTTATATTTCAAAAGGTTTGGAATTTGATGGTGTTATAGCCTATACTAGAAAAGATAATCAATATAATAATAACGACAGGTTTTTATTCTATGTCGTATGTACTAGAGCACAACATAGTCTTGTAATATACAATCAAGAATATGGAGGTTATAATAAAGAATTATGTCGAAAATAAATTGTGGTAGTTTATGTGTAAAATATTTACTTGAAAAATATAACTATAATGAAATTCAAATTGATCCTAATATGATATGGATAAGTGAACTAGCAATATTTATTAAACAAAATACTGTATTAAATGTTGTTGTTCATTGCTATGATAGTGATTTATTAAATGATTATTATTTGACAAATGATTTAAAATTTGATGGTTTCAAATATTTGAGGAAAATGATTGATATGGAAATAAAATTAGAAGAAAAAAAATTAACAACAAACGCTTTAAATAAAGAACTCGATAAATACAAATTTATGATATTATGTGTAGAATCAAGAATTTTAAATAAAAATAATAATATGAAAGGTGGACACTATATAGTGTTAGAAAAAACAAATAATCATACAATAAAAATTAGTAATCCGCAAAAGAATAAATTAAAAAAGATATATTTAAAGGATTCAGAGATAATTAATTTATGCAAAAACTTTGGATCCTGGAGAATTTTAATAAAGGAATGATAATATGATAAAAGTTATTGCATTTGATTTAGTTGGTGTTTTAGTTAAGGAAAATGATTTTAAATTAAATTCTAAAGAAGCAAAAATTGAAAAAATGTTTGGCTCTAATATTAATGATGCTGATTTTTTGATAGAAGCTAGAAAAATTATCCCAAATGATGCTCTGTTGATTAGAACAACTGAATACATTATCAACAATATTTATAATATTAGAGAAAATAATATATTTAAAAACATAAAAGATAAATACAATGATATAAAAATAGTGATTGCAACAAATCATGTTTCATATATTAGAAATTTTATAGGTGAAACATTTGGTATCGATTATTTGGATGATGTCCTAATTTCTGCAGAAATTCATAAAATAAAACCTAATTTTGATTTCTATAAGCATATATTATATAAATTCGATATTAAACCACAGGAATTATTGTTTTTAGATGACAATCAAAAAAATATTGATGTCGCAAAAAATCTTAACATAAATACAATTAAAGTAAATAGTAATACAAAATTATATGAATCAATTATTAAATTTTTATATAATAATAATTAATTTTATAAGGCTAATAGCCTTTTTTTCTTAATGGCAGGGGTAGACGGAATCGAACCATCAACCACGGTTTTGGAGACCGCTATTATACCGTTTAACTATACCCCTATAAACTATTTCTTCCTTTTTAATAATAATTTATTAGTACAATAATTATATCATAAAAATAATATTTTACAACAAAAAATGAGTGATAATCACTCATTAAATAGATCTGGTAAATCATTCTCTAAAAGAACATAAGTACTTTCATCTTTTAAAGTATGAATTAAACTTAATGCTTTTTTTACATCATTAAGAATATATATATTATCTTTATTAAAATTCTCTTCTAATAATCCTTCATATATAGGTTTAGTTTGATTCTCTCCAATTAATATCGCTACATCAGTACATTTTGCCATGTGCTTACCAAATTCTTTGTTTAATTCATGTTCTTTTTCACCTAATTCTATCATACCTGGAGTAATAATAATCTTCTTTCCTGGCATCATTGCTAAAACGTCAAGGGCCATCTTAGATCCAATTGGATTAGAATTAAACGCATCATCAATAATAGTGATATCCCCTACTTGTTTTAATTGCAATCTATGTTCAATAGGTTTTAATTTATTTACTCCTGATTGCATTTGATTAACAGATACTTCTAATTCTTTGGCAAGAGCAACACAAGATAATATATTATAAACATTGGCATCTCCTAGCAATAACGTTTTAAATGGATAACTTTTTTTATCCCCTTTAAAAATAATTTCAAATGTGGTTCCTTCGTGAGTACATTTAATATTATGAGCTTTTACATCTACATCTTCACTAGTTATACCTACCCATTTTATTTTCTTCTTACCATTTTTATAATATTCTCTTTGATATTCATCATCTTTATTTAAAATACCTATTCCATTATCTGGTAATGCATCTATTAATTGAAATTTTGTCTTAGTAATATTTTCAATTGATTTAAATGTTTCTAAATGGGCAACTCCAATTCTTGTTAAAATGCCATACTGTGGTCTTACTATTTTACATATCGCTTTTATATCACCTTTTCTAATAGCTCCCATTTCAGCAATAAATACTTCATCAAATTTAGTAAGATTTTCATTAATTGTTTTCATTAAGCCAAATCTTGTATTATAACTTTTAGGCGATGCTAAAACTCGATATTTTTCATTTAATATTGATTCTAAAATGTTTTTACTGCTTGTTTTTCCATAGCTTCCTGTAATTCCTACTATTTTTAGATTAGGCATACTTTTAAGTTTCTTTTGGCTTTTATTGAAATAATAATAATAAACAAATTTTTCTGCAGGATAATTAATTAAGTTAACAATATACACTATAAAGCATGTTAAATAAGCGTAAAGAGCGCATATTAAATAGTAAATCTCAACGTTCAATTTGTCAAAACTCGACAAAATAAAATAAAATATTAAAATTGTCACTAATGAATAAGTAAATATTAATCTTTTAATTCTAGATGTATATTCAAGTGGTTTTTTTACTTGTTCTTTTTTCTTTTGATTTAACAATTCAACAAATAAGAATAAATAAGTAACTGATATTAATACATAAAACATATCATTATTACTAATTACTGCAATTAACAGTGGTATAAATACCAAAATATCAATTGTTAAAAATAAACTCTTTAAATTCTTAAATATCCAGTGGATATATCGATTTTCTCTATTATAAGTATTTTGCTGTAATATGTGTAACTGTTTCCTTGTCTTTAATGCTACATATAGAAAATAAAATATTAACGTTATTATAAAATAAATCATAACTTCCTCCTACTTAAAATATATGCTTTTTTAATTATAAATTATCATTGCTGAAAAACAATATATTTGTTCCTCCCCAAAAATACTAACTCCAACCTGAAACTTGATATCTATTATCTCTTTATCTGTCTCACTTAAAAAGTCATTTATTTTTTCTTCTAAATCTTTTTCATGATTTTCATCAATTATCTTTACTTTCATTTTATCACCAAAATAAGAATAATATCAACTCTTTAAAATATTTGTCTTATTTTATAATGAAATTATTTTATCACAATATTTACTATCTTGTCTTTAATAATAATAATTTTAACAATTTCTTTATTGGCTATATGCTTTTTTACGCCTTCATTATTTAAGGCTTTTTGTTTGATTATTTCTTCTTCATCATTGATATTGACATTAATCGTTCCTCGTAGTTTGCCATTTACTTGAACAGCGATTTCTTTTTCATCATCTAATAGCATATTGCTATCATATGCTGGCCATTTTGACTTACAAATAGCATCACCTAAACTACAAATTTCATTTAATTCTTCTGTAACATGAGGAGATATCGGATTTAAAAGAGTAAGAAGGATTCTATAATCTTCTTTAGAAATAGTATCTTCTTTTTCCATAGTATTTACTAAAATCATCATACTTGCTATTGCGGTATTATATTTCATATTTTCGTAATCTTCTGATACCTTTTTAATAGTTCTGTTAATGTCTTTTACAATATTATTGCTATATCCTTCTTTATCATTTAATTTATCCTTTAAATTAATTACTCTTTGAATAAATCTATTTACTCCTTTAATAGAATCATCATTCCAAGGACAATCCATAGAATAATCTCCCATAAATAAGATGTAACACCTTAAAACATCTGCACCATACTTTTCAACAATATCAAGAGGATCAATAACATTACCTTTAGATTTTGACATTTTTTCGCCATCTATTCCCAATATTAATCCTTGATATGTTCTTTTAGCATATGGTTCTTTAGTTGGTACTAAACCTAAATCATAAAGGAAATGATACCAAAATCTTGAATAAATAACGTGTCTTGTTACATGTTCCATACCGCCATTATACCAATCAACTGGCATAAAATAATCTAATAGCTCTCTTTTAGCGAAACACTCATCATTAAAAGGATCAATATATCGTAAGAAATACCAAGAAGATCCTGCCCATTGCGGCATTGTATCAGTTTCTCTTTTAGCGGGTCCTCCACATTTTGGACATGTACAATTAACAAATGAATCTATCTTTGCAAGAGGACTTTCGCCATCACTGCCTGGTTCAAAGTTTTCTATTTCCGGCAATCTTAACGGTAACTCTTCATATGGAACTGGAACGGCACCACAAAGCTTACAATGAATTATGGGAATTGGTTCCCCCCAATATCTTTGTCTATTAAATGCCCAATCTTTCATTTTGTATTGAACACCTTTTTCACCAATACCATTTTCTACTAAATAA
>CAZITT010000005.1:0-21354 GCA_964542235.1 uncultured Muribaculaceae bacterium
AAAAAAATAATCGATATTTATAAAAAAGAAATTCATTTTTTCTCGAATTTCTCTATATTTTTTAATATTATTCTACCTCTATTTTGCCATATCCGCCATTTTTTCTTTTATAAACAACAGCATAATTATCAATATCAATATCTTTATATAAGAAGAAATCATGTCCTATTAATTCCAATTGCAGTATAGCTTCTTCTTCATCCATCGGTTTAACATCTATTTTCTTTCTTTTTACTATTTTTTCTTTTTCTTCTTCAGTTTCTTCTATATCATCTATTGTAAAATAAGCTCCTATCCCCTGTTTCCTATTTTCCAATTTTGTTTTACTTTTTCTAATTTGTCTTTCTAACTTATCAATGGCGATATCAATTGCAGCGTAATAATCAATTGCTTTTTCTTCAACTCTTAATGTTACTTCTTTTAAAGGAATTGTAATTTCTACTCTATGAAGCGGGCCTTCTAATTTGAATACAACATTGCATTTTACTTCTTCTACTTTTTCTAAGTATTTTTCAAGTTTGCTTAATTTTTCTTCAGTATAAACTTTCATTGCTTCTGTTATTTCTTGCTTTTCACCACGAATATTTATTTTCATAATCATCCTCCTATGATTATATTATCATATATTAATGAAAAAAACCACTTTATTTAGCGGTTTGCAGTTGCTTGATTAATTTGACATCTAATGCTTGTAATCCCTTTGGTGTTTCAATTAATTCATATTCTACTTCATCACCTTCATGAAGAGTTTTATATCCTTCCATCTTGATAGCAGTATAATGAACAAAAACATCTTGGCCTTCTTCGTATTCAATAAATCCGAATCCTTTTTCATTATTGAACCATTTTATTTTACCACGCAAACTTTCTACACCTCTCCTTCTTATTTTATAATTCAATAATAAGTGCCATACATATCACATTGTGTCGTTTTTCCTACTTATACTAACATTTTTCGAGTCCTATTTTATTATCCCATATTTCTTTTTCATATTATGAAAACTATATGCAATTTTTTGCAAAATAAAACCTTGATAATTTTTATCAAAGCTTTATATTAATATGATTTAATATTCATAATGATCAAAATAATTATTTGTATATGCTTTCCATTTTTGATCACATGGAATATCATATTGATATTTATTTATAAAAACTATATGTAACTCATTCGTTAAAAATCTCATGGCTTTATTAAATATAACTAAATTATATTCCTTATTTAATTCTCTTTTATAAATATAATCAATTCTATGAATAAATTGATCTCTTAAATTTTCTTTATATTCAAGCTGAGAAAGCCTTAAACATTCATTTACAATTAATTGAGAAAAATTTTCCTTATGTTCTATTACAAAACATGATTCATCGTATAAAGAAACAATTTCACTATTTGTGAGTGCTTTATTTGAAATTTTACCATTATAGTACATTAAATATTGCTCAAATGGGGGCTCTAATATCGTTTTATTGGAATTTTGTTCAGATGATTTAAGATCAGAAATCCACCAAAATTTATTAATTAATAGCCTATCATAAATTTTTTTAGTAGCTTTTAAAATTTCTAATTCATAGGCTATAAGGTTTTCTATCATCTCATCTTCAAATTCACAAAAATTTAATCTTTTTAATATTTCATCATAAAATAATTGATTATTTTCATGATTAATTGCCCAGGCTAATACCAGTTCTGAAAACAACATTTTTTTAATTTCTGTAATTTTATATTGATAATTCTCCATATTATCAACTCCCAAGAGTATCATACACTATAAATTAGCAAAAGTCTATGCTTTAAATTATTGACTCTTATTTTTATTTATTGTATATTAAAAGAAATGAGGAGAATATATTTATGAGTGATAAATCAAAGGATAATACTGGATATAATTGGCAAAATTATGATAAAAATGGACGATTGATCCAAGGTAATTCTAAAAACTATGATGATGAACACAAATGGTATAATCCTAACACAGGCTATAGTGGATATCGTGGCGGGAACATGACGGAAGATGACAAAAGAGAATCTGGTAATTATTTTAGAGAACAAAGAGGCGGCAAAAAATAATAAATTTTAGTAAATTAAAAAAATGTAATTTCTTATTTTACTGAAGTATCTTTTTATGCTATTCGTTGTCAATTAGTTTATTTTCATTTTTTTCCGATCTAAACATATTTTAGTATTTCTTTTTTATGTATTTTTTATTTATAATTTTAACTTGTGTATGCTGATTTTTTTGTTTATTATCAATTAAACTTTTTAAATCTTCAGTGTTTTTTTTATAATAAAAAAAGCTATTTCATTAGCTTCATAAATGCACTTTTGTGAAAATAATTTATACTTCTTACAGAATAATATTCTACTTCTTTGCCATATTTCATGAAATTCATGGTATCTGCAATAAAATTAATACTTTGCTTTTGCCAATATATTCTTAATATTATTTCTGTTTCAAATTCATTTAATTCTTTCTCTTTACATAATGTTTCGAGATCATTTTTTGAAAGTGGAAACAATACTGTGCCTAATCTTCGCGGCATTTTACCTCATCCCTTACAACAATATAGTGCATTATTATTGAAACTGAACAGCCTAGTAATAAACTTAAAAATACACTAGCATATATACTTGGTATAATAGCAGTAATTACAAAAAAGATAATCCAAGTCATTGTTGTACACATAATTGTAGAATTTAAATGAAATGATTCTCCTAGAAATGATCTTGTAAAAAAGAAACCAATTAAGAAAAAACTAAGGGCAGGAAATGCATTATTAAATACTGCGATCATCACAACTCCAACTGTTTGAAATAATTGAATTGGTACCGTTATCCCATAAAATATTATATTTTCTAAAGTTTGTTGTAATTTTTCAGCTTTCTGTTCAGCATATAAACTTAATCTTTGGCTATTAGAAAACCAAATACCATTTTTTCTTTTTCTTTTTTTCATTTTTATCTCCTAAAAGATAAAAAGTTAAGGGCCCTTTAACTCTTATCCTTTACCTCATTAACATTTTTGCTAATTTTTTTGCTAATTTTGCTTCGCTTCTGAATGTTGGAATCCATAGTAGACAGCCTGGTATCCCCATTATTATCCCTCCAATTCTTTAAATATATTTCTTTTATTAATATTATTAAAAGCATAATTATATAAAAATCTATTGTTGAAATAAATTTATCTATTTGATTTAAATTATTAAAATCTATAAATCTTACCTTATACAAATACCATATATATTGAATAAAAACATTTAAAATTATTGCAAATCCACCATAAATTATATATTTCCATTTTTTACCTGAGAACAAATAGCAAAAAATTAAAATATATGTAAAAATAAAAATTTGTAATATTGCATAATTTGTTTGTCCTATTATAAAACTATTAAGGATAATATACAAAATTGAATATTTAAAAATTTTGTTAATCTGATTAGCTTTAAATACAATTAAGACTATTGAATAAAAGCTTAAAATTGAATTAAGGCATGCTATCGCAAAAGCTAATAATATATTTTCATTTGTCTTTGTTAAATTATCTATTGTTATTTTATAATATGGTGCTCCAATACTTTCCAGAAATACATTAATAATGATTAAACATACCATCATTATTAATATCCATACTACTATTTTTGCAATTTTCTCATTTACCCCTAACCATTTAAAAAACTCTTTCATACTACTTTCTTACCCTTCTTATTTTACTTTTTATTTTTTTGGTCTTTGTGCAATCAATATGCAAATTTACCAAATTTTTCCAGTTAATATCCAAAAAAAGAGAAAAATATTATTATCTAAATGTTATATTATTTAGATTTTAATGTTTTTTCTCTTTTATAATACTAGTTTTTGTTATAAGCCAAACAACTAGTAATAAAATTACAATATATATATATTTACTTAGTAATCTGTTATTTGTAAAATATATAATTGATGATACTGCAAATAAAGCATTCATAAAATATATTGCTAAAACTGTATTCTTATGTGATAAGCCTAAGCTTAATAATTGATGATGTAAGTGTAATTTATCTGGTAAAAATACTGGTTGTTTTTTTAACATTCTTCGTATAATAGCACATAAAGTATCTATTATTGGTATCCCTAATATTAAAATAGGTACGATTAAGGCGGTTGCTGTCGCGGTTTTAAATCCTAAAAGAGATATTACTGATATCATTAACCCTACAAACATTGAACCAGAGTCCCCGGCAAATATTTTAGCGGGATAAAAGTTATGAATAAGAAAACCTAAAGTTGATCCTAACATGATTAGTGATAATATTAAACCGATAGGTCCCAGTTTGGGCGTTAATAAACTAATAATACAAACGGTGATAAAAAATATAGAACTTGTTCCAGCCATCAGGCCATCTAAACCATCAATAAAATTCATGGCATTAATAATTGCAACAATAAATATTGGAGTAATTATATACATTGACCATCCTAAATTAATATATAGTCCAAAAATTGTAATATCTTTTAAATATATATTGCCATATAGCATTATTATCATTGATGCAACTAATTGACCAAGAAATTTATATTTGGCATCAATAGGTTTTATATCATCAATTATTCCTAATATAACAATTAAAAAACTGCTTATTAAGATTGCTATTAATTGTGAACTTTTTATTCCTAATATTATTATTCCAAACAAAAAGCCCAAATATATTCCTAAACCGCCTAATCTAGGCATTGATTTAGAATGAACTTTTCTTTCATCTGGAATATCTAGAGCATTTATGTGAAAAGCAATCTTTTTAACAATTACCATTATCAGTGCTGTAAAAATTAAAACACTAATTATAATTATTAAAGATTCTTTTAAACTAATATTTGTAAACATCTTTTACCACCTACTGTACATCATTATAGCACAATTATTATGAATAAGCGAAAATTTTTTATTTATCGACTAAGTTGATCCTTTCTAATAAAATTCCTGTTCCTTCTGCAACACAGGTAAGTGGTGACTCAGCAACTGTAAAAGGCATATCTAATTCTTGTTCAAAAAATTCTGCGATATTGTTTAATAAAGCTCCTCCACCTGTTAAAGTGATACCTTTTCCCATGATATCAGCTGATAATTCAGGAGGAGTTTGTTCTAATACTGATTTAATCATGGTGACTATTTTTTCTAAATTTTCTTTTAAAGCTTTTTCAATTTCATCGCTTGTTACTTCGATTACTTTAGGAAGGCCAGTTGTTAAATCTCTTCCCCTTACTTCTAATTTTTCTTTTTTTGAACCATTGCAAGCTGTACCTATTTTTATTTTGATATCTTCAGCGGTTTTTTCACCAACTAATAAGCGATATTTATCTTTTATATATTTGATAATACTCTCATCAAAAGAATTACCAGCGGTTTTTATCGATGCACTTGTTACAATATCACCTAGTGATAATACGGCAATATCAGTAGTACCTCCACCAATATCTATTACCATATTGCCTTCTGGTTTTGAGATATCAATTCCAGCTCCAATTGCTGCAACTTTTGGTTCCTCTTCTAAGAATACTTTTTTTGTACCAGTTCTCTCAATTGTATCTATAATAGCTGCTTTTTCTACTTCAGTAATATTGGTTGGACAACAGATAACAATTCTAGGTTTTAAAATAGATTTTTTAGCTTTTATTTTATTTATATAATGGTTTAACATCATTTCAGTTACTTCAAAATCTGCAATAACACCATCTTTCATTGGCTTTATTACTTGAATTTTGCCAGGAGTTCTTCCTATCATTTCATAAGCTTCATTTCCAAAAGCAATAGGAGTTTTAGTATTTACATCTAATACAACAACACTTGGTTCGTTTAAGACAATACCTTCTCCTTTAATATAAATTAAAATATTAGCAGTTCCTAAATCTATTCCTATATCTTTTTTTGACATAGATATATCCTATAAATCTTTTAAAAGTTTATTGTAGTAACTTTCAGGATTAACTACTTGTCCTTGGTAATAAAGTTCAAAATGTAGATGATTACCTAAACTTGCATTTAATTTGTTAGTACCACTTACGCCAATTTGTTGTCCTTGACTGACTACATCATTTTTCTTAACTGATATTTCACTTAAGCCTTGATATATGCTTACTATATTATTACCATGTTTAATTTCTACTGTTTTACCTAATAGTTCATCTTCTTTTACATTAACAACTGTTCCGGCTAAAATAGAATTAATCGTAAACTTATCTTTTAAAGTATAGTCAACACCTGAATTAGGCATATATGTCCCTTCATAGTAAATAATAGCTTTTACTTGATCTTCTTCAGCTCCTGCAAAATCGTAGTAACTTCTACCTATCTTAACACTTTCATTAGTATATGGTTTTTTGATAACATCATCGGTACTAATTACAGGGATTTCACTATTGATAATAATATGACTAACATAAATAATATTATCTTCGCTATTTTTATCATTATTTATTAATTTCCTCGATGAAAGATATGTCCCTAATAGAATTAGCGTCACTGATAATACATAAAGAGTTGGCAAGACAAATGGCTTCAATATTTTTCTTTTCATAAAAAATCACCTCATTAAGAGTTTTTACAATTAATGAGGTTTTTATTCATATTTTATTTATTTTCTAATTGTTCAATTTTATATAATCTATTTTTATGTCTTGGTTCTTCACTAAATGGGGTTTCTAAAAAAATTTTAATTATTTTTTTAGCTGATAACTCATCCATTCCACCTGCGATGGCAATAACATTAGCATTATTATGTTCACGCGCTAACTTGGCTTCTTGTTCATTGGATACTTTAGCACATCTAATTTTTTTTATTTTGTTACAAGCAATGCACATGCCAATACCTGTTCCACATATAGAAATCCCAAGATTTATTTCTTTATTAGCAATTTTTTTGCATAAAATCTCTGCATAGTCTGGATAATCAACTGATTTGTTACTATCTGTTCCATAATCAATGATATTAATTTTAGAATTTTTAAAATAATTTATTAATTTAGTTTTTAAATCAAATCCACGATGGTCTGATACTATTCCTACTTTCATAATTTATCACCTAATTTTATTTTACCACAAAAAAAGATACTTTTGTATCTTATTTAATTCCATATTTTTTGTTAAATTTTTCAACATTACCTGTTGCTGATACCCTTGATTGTTTTCCTGTATAAAATGGATGACATTTTGAACATACTTCAACATGAACTTCATCTTTATTCGACTTAGCAATAAATGTTTCTCCACAAGCACAAATAAATTTAGTGTCTTTATAATTTTCTTTATTTTTAGCCATATTTTGCTCCTTCCGCCATAGTTAAACATTAACCATAGTAATTAATTTCTCTAGTAATATACCAGATATTTGGGATTTTAGCAACTATTTTTGAAGATTTTCTATAATTTCATTACTTATCAGTTTATATCCCAAAACATTTGGATAAATTGATGAAGGATTAGGAAAGTAAGTATCATATTTATTTTTAAATAAATTATATACATCAATATATATCAATTTGTATTCTTGGGCTAAATTATATAACTTATTATTAGCATATTCTATATAGATATTATTTTCTTCATTATTTGTATAATAACCAATAATCATTATCTCGCGCTGAGCATATTTTTTAAGATTTTTTATTAAAATCGAGTAATTGTTTATAATATCATCAATATTTTTTATCTCTTTTTTATTATTAATTATTTCTAATATTTCATTTGTTCCAATAGAAATTGTTACTAAGGAAGAGCTATTTAAAGCATGTTTTAACCCTAATTTTTTATTATCTACTATTTTGATGATATTGTTATTTAAATCTTTATTTAAATCGGTTATTTTATATTCTTTTTTAGCGAATTCTTTGACATAACCTTTTAAAATTTGCTTATTTTGTAAATAGTCTTTTATTATATCACTATAACCATACCCACATTCTTGATAAGAATTTTCTCCTAATGCTAAATTATCACCTAGTGATACATAATATATCCTATCATCTTTATTTAATATATAAATAAGAAATATTAATATTAAGAAAAAAAATATAATTATCATTGTTTTTATTTTCATTAAATCACCAATAAAAAATAGAGATTTACTCTATTTAATTATATTTATTTTATTTTAATATTAGCACCTAAATTTTTAAGTTTATCAACAATATTATCATAGCCTCTTAAAATGTGATCTACTTCTTTAATTTTAGTTTTGCCTTTAGCAATTAATCCAGCGGTTATTAATGATGCACCTGCTCTTAAATCTGTTGCTTTTACGGTTTTTCCTTTTAAGGTAGTTTTGCCTTTAATATTAATCGTATTTTTTTTCTTTTGAAATATATTTGCTCCCATACTATTTAAATATTTAACTTGCATAAATCTATTTTCCCAAATAGTTTCTTCTATCACTGATATTCCTTCACATTGAGTTAACAAAGTTGAAAATGGTTGTTGTAAATCAGTAGGAAATCCTGGATAGACTTGAGTTTTTATTTTCGTTCCTTTTAATTTGCCATTGGCATGAAATAGCAGATAATCAGGACCAATATCAAATTTTGATCCTACTTGTTTTAATTTGTTGATTAAAGCTTCTAGATGACTGGGAATAATATTATCCACTTTAAATTCATCTCCTAAAAGAGCTCCAATAATGGCATATGTTCCTGCTTCAATTCGATCAGGAATAATTTCTACAAAACTACTTTTTAAACTGTTTACTCCTTTTATTTTAATAATACTTGTCCCTGCTCCTGTGATTTTTGCTCCCATATTATTTAAAAATACTGCAACATTTACGATTTCTGGTTCTCTAGCAGCATTTTCAATAGTTGTAATTCCTTTAGCTTTTACAGCGGCTAACATAATATTAATTGTTGCTCCAACTGATGGTGTATCAAAATAAATTTTAGCACCTTTTAATTCCTCTGCTTCAATGATGTACTTATTGTTATCCTCCGTAACAGTAGCTCCCAATTTTTTAAATCCTTCTAAATGCAAATTAATTGGTCTTTTACCAATTGAACATCCGCCTGGGAAATACATTTCAACTTTTTTACATTTGCCAAGTAGTGCTCCCATGAAATAATATGATGCTCTTAACTTTTTAGCTTTATCTTCAGAGATAACTATATTCTTTAAATTTCTCGAATCTATTATCATTGACTCGGTTGCTCTTTTTACATCAACATTTAAAATTTCTAATATATCTGTCAAAGCATTAATGTCAGAGATTTCTGGTAAATTGCAAATTGTTGCTTCTTCATCACATAAAATAGCAGCGGGAATTATCGCTACTGATGAATTTTTGGCACCACTTATTCTTACCGTTCCACTTAATTTATTTTGACCTACTATTTCTATATTTTTCATTCTTACCTCACTTAGATGTTGACGTTATTAAAAATATTTAAATATTTTACTACTACATCTTTAAAATTAGTTTCTCCACTATTTATTATTTTTCTTGGATCGTATACTTCTTTATCATTATCCAAGCAATTTCTAACTCCTCTAGTCCAAGCGATTTGAAGTTCTGTATTAATGTTAATTTTAGTAATACCATTTTTAATACAATCTATAAAATCTTTTTCTGATAGGCCACTTCCACCATGTAGTACTAATGAAATGTTAACTTGACTATTTATTTTTCTTAATAAATCAATATTTAAAAGTGGTTTATCCTTATATAATCCATGGACATTTCCTATCGCAATTGCTAATGAATCAATATTTGTATTATTTAAATAATAACTAACATCTTCTAGATTAGTATATGATATTTTATCATCTTTGGTGCCCAGATAACCCAATTCTCCTTCTACTGAAACATTATATTTTTTGGCATATTCTACTACTTCATTAATATTTTTTATGTTTTCATCAATAGATAGTTTTGAGCCATCATACATAATGGATGTAAAACCACAATCAATAGCATTTTTACAACTTTCAATACTACTACCATGATCTAAATGTAATATAACATCATCTATTACTTTTAAATTTTTTATTAATTCTTTAGTAATTGATGATACTACACTATACCCTCCCATATATTTGATAGCACCTTCACTAACACCAATTATAATAGGCAAATGATAAGTATTTACTATCTCTAACAAATACTTAATATTTTCTAGATTATTAGCATTAAATTGCGGTATACCTAAATGCTTATTCTTACATTTTAACAAGATATCTTTACCATTTACTAACATATTACCACCAATTAAATCTTATTATCTTTCTTAACTATTGTCAAACTAAATAGATATGATAGACAAAAAAATAGTAAAGATCAAAATCTTTACTATTTTAAATTACACCTATCATAACATCCCATTGGGACAATTATATAATTAGCTTCATTCTCGCATGATAAATATATTTTCATGGTATAGCTGTCACCATTATTTTTTACTTCAACGTAAGATATTTTTTCATGACACTTTTTACCATTTTTATCAACAAATTCCATAATTATTTTTTTATTAACCATTTCTTCTACCGTCATAGTACTTGAATAACCGACTAACTTAGGTAAACGATCAACCGTATAATAATTTAATGATCCTTTTTTTACTATTTCAATATTATCAGAATAGATTGAATTATAAAAAGCAATCAAATTAGGCATAGGAAATAACCATACTAACAATAATACCAAAATTATTACCAGTGTTAAGCGTAGCAAAAACCAAGTAATTGGAAATCGTATCTTCATACCGCTTTTCATCATCCAAAGCCCCCTTTTTTAATGAGATGATTATATCATATATTTAAATATATGTCAATTAAAAAAGTGATTACTCACCTTTGTTTTGATTAGATACATTATATTTTCTTTTTAAATCTAATATGCATCCCGTAACAGTTGTTTCTATTTCGGATAAAGCTTTTTTATCTAAATTGGAAATATAAACTAATTCTTTTACGGTATCGATGATTACTTTTCCCCAAATAATACCTGAATAAACCTTAAAATCATTAAACAAGTCAGGAGTAATGGAAGTTAGAAAATAACCAAATACCACTCTTTTGCTGCCAATTAATATTCGCTTGTTAGTTATCGCTACAACACACGTGGTAATAATATCAAGAGAATTATTATTTTTTTGGCCTGGAAAAGCATACAAAATCTCTTCATCCAATCCAAGATGTTTTTCAATTACCTTAGAATTTTTATCAAGTCTCCAAGCTACTGTCATTGGGTACTTATTTTTAAATTCTCTTACCCAATCATAAACTCGCTTGTTATTCATTGATAATACCGGCTGTTTTTAAAAACGCTTCTACTGTCTTTTGATCAGTATAACCAATATTATAATTTTTTATTTTATTGTTTCCTACAATAAGTAAGGTTGGAGTTCCCCATTCTTCTTCTTCAAAGAAACTATCTGAATAATACAAATCGCTAAATTCATCATTTGTTAATGTATCTAAATCTACATATTTTATTTCCATATCGTTATCTCTAGATACTGCTAACATAACTGGATTAAACTGAGTACAAGCTCCACAAGAAGCTTTACCTATATAGACTAAAGTACTATCATCTTTGGCATATAATTGTTTATATTGAGAAAGTGTTATTGGAATTATTTTACCTTTTTCAACATTAATTTTTCCTTTATCTGATAACTCTGATGCAAAGAATGTAAACCCAATAACAATTACTGATACTAATATTATAATTAGAATATTTTTATTTTTATCTTTCATTTTTCCTTCACCACCCTTATATTATTTTTCACATACTAAATCTACTTCAGTTGTATACCCCTCTTTAGCTTTTTCATCCAATTTTATTATTACACTGGACTGATCATTACAAGTATTGTTAGTTTTAGGATTAATTATTTCTATAACGTCATAACCAGCATTAGATAAACTAAGTAATGTAATTGTATATTCTTTAACACCAACTACATTATCCTTTAGTTTGTCATTATAATACTTAATTGCCTGCCCCTCTAATTTATTTTCAACATTTTGTAGTTTTTTATTTTCAGCTAATTCACATCCACCAACAAACACAAAGGCTAATAAAATCAAAAGCAATTTTTTCATAACATCACCCTTTCATACTTATATAAGTAATTATAACATATTTTTTGCCATATGATAGGTTTTTTTAAATTTTTCACATATTATTTATTGAGCTTGTGGTGATGAAATGGATTCTAATAATATTGATGATATTAATGATATTAATAAATCTATTACGATATCAGTTTTAATTGCGATTGCTGTTTTAAATTCAATATTGAGAGATTTACAAAAAAAAAGAGAACTATATCAAAATAATGTCAATAATAAAAAATATTATTTTGATGCTATAATTAATCAATTGTTCCTTATGGGAATAATTCTTTATGTTACCTGGAACAATTATATTGCTTATTTAAAAGATCCTAATGAAACACAAAAAAAGCAATTAGCATCCAATGCTTTTGCTTTAATTGCGGTTATTTTAGAGCTTTCTATATCTTATACTAATTACTCTTCCTCTTCTTCTTCATAACTTGCACACATCGTAGCTTCTGCTTCACACTCATCACAATCACAAGTTACTTTAATTTCATCTAAGGTGCAATGTTCACATTCTTCATCGACATATTTACAAGAAGATACGTCACAATATATTTTTTGTTTCTTTTTTTCCATAGCTTCCCTCCAAAATTTATTGTATGTAGCTAAAACTATTTTATACTAACATCTCTTGATAGCATTTATCAAAAATGGTTAAAAATTTATCTATTTCTTCTTTAGTTGTTAAATAAGACATGCTTATTCTAAGTGATGATGATGCTCTTATTTTATCTTTTGTTACTTCAAATACTGCTAAAGAATAGTCATTACTTTTAGAACACGCGGTTTTAGTAGAGATATATACACCATATTTTTCTAACATATGTAAAAATGTTTCTCCTTTAACACTTAATATGCTAAAATTTATTATTTCTGGAATTGAATTTTTAGTACTATTAATTTTAACTTGTGGATATTGTATAAGTTTATCTATTATAATTTTGTTTAAATAACTAATATCATTAATTTTTAATATTTTAACGGCTTTAGCGATAGATGCTATCATTGGTAAATTAGGTGTACCGCTACGATAAATAGTTGTTGATTTACCACCTTCTATTAGAGGATGTAACAAAATATTCTCTTTTTTCATTATAATCCCAATTCCTTTTAATCCATAAAATTTATGAGCTGAAAAAGAAGCCATATCAACATCTGCTAAAGAAAAATTTAATTTGCCAATAGCTTGAGTAATATCACTGTGAAAAATTGTTTTAGGATATTCTTTTATTAGTTTGCCAATTTCTTCAATGGGTTGTCTTATTCCAAGCTCGCTATCAACACAAGAAATTGTAACTAATAATGGCTCTTTCTTTAATAATTGTTTTAAATGATTTAAGTCAATTAAACCATCTTCTAAGATATTAATATATTCAATTAAAAAGCCTTCTTTTTTTAAACTCTCTAAAGGTTCCAAGATAGAAGAATGTTCTAATTTAGTAGTTATAATTAACTTATTTCTATTAGGATATGCTTTAACAACACCTTTAATTGCCGTATTATTTGATTCAGTAGATCCACTAGTATAAATAATTTCATTAGGTTTAACTTTTAAAAAATTAGCAATTATGTTAGTTGATCCAGTTACTAATTCATTAGATTTAATGCCTAAACTATGGCTAGAATTGGCATTTGCTATATATTCTTTACATACTTTATTAAAACATGCTAAAACCTCTTCATTAACTGGAGTAGTTGCGGCATAATCCAAATAAACCATTTTTATTCCTCTTTTCTAACTCGACATTTTTCACTATCAGGAAGAGTACCATAACAACCAACTTTGATATTATCGCTTAATTTATGTAATGATGTTACATATCTACCTTCTTCTTTATCAGATATTTTTGTTATATCATCTAAAATGGGATAAATTTCACCCATTTTTAAATCACAGAATCTACCATTTAAAATATAGCCTTGAACTTTTCCTACATATATAACTCTTTTATAAACTTCATCTATTTGAACTGATACTTCTAATCCTCCCATAATCATAACTTCTTCCATATTTATCCCTCCATTAGTTATGTATTATAGCAGATATCCAACTTTTAGTAAAAATAATCTGATATTTTTGTCAATTTAACGGTAATATAATATTTTATTAGAACAAATATATTTTAATATATGTTATCATATATGTGTAGGAGGTATTTATATGGAATTAAAAGGTTCAAGAACAGAAGCTAACTTAAAAGCTGCATTTGCAGGAGAATCACAAGCTAGAAACAAATATGATTTTTATGCTTCTCAAGCTAAAAAGGATGGTTATGAACAAATAGCAGGAATTTTTGAAGAAACTGCTAGAAATGAAAAAGAACATGCCAAAATTTGGTTTAAATTATTACATGGAGGGAAAATTCCTGATACTACTAGTAATTTAATAGATGCAGCAAATAATGAAAACTATGAGTGGACTGATATGTATAAAGAGTTTGCAGAAGTAGCAAAAGAAGAAGGCTTTGAAGATATTGCTAAACTATTTGATGGTGTTGCTAAAATTGAAAAATCTCATGAAGAAAGATATTTGAAATTAGTAGGAAACATTAAAGGCAATATAGTTTTTACTAGAGATGAAGAGATTATTTGGGTATGTAGAAACTGTGGTCATATTTATTATGGGAAAACTACTCCAGATATTTGTCCAGTTTGCAGTCATCCACAATCATTTTTTGAAGTTAAAGCAACTAATTATTAAAAAATAAATAATTTATTTTAGTAAAAAAGCAAGATAATTTCTTATCTTGCTTTTTTGTTTAATGTATTTTATTACTTCACACTTCTATAGATATCTTTCATTAAATCTTTTATATCATTTCTAATATGTAATTTAATATTCTTTTTTAAATAGGCCATTTTATTGAACTCTATTATTTGAGGAATATCTATGTTATTTGCTATTAATTTATCGTATTCTTTAAAAAATATTTCTTTAGAGCCTCTTAAAAATATTTCTTTATTTTTAATAATTATAAATTCGTTTGCATATTGATAAAGGAAATCTATATTATTGGAAACAAGAATAATATTTCTTTTATATTTAGAATTCAACATTCTAACTAAATTAATAAGAATATCTCTATTTTTTTTATCTAAATAATAGAAAATATCATCAATTACTAATATTTTTGGATTAAGTGATAGTTTAATAGCAATTTGAATTAAAAATTCCTCGCTTGTTGACAACTTATTTATCTTGATATTTTTTTTAGATGATAAGCCAACAATTAATAAAGCATCATCGATTTTCTTATCAATTAATTCCTTGCTATAATTAATATTTTCTAAACAATATTTCATTTCTTCATATACTGTTTCTTTTTTAAAAATATAATCCTTTTTAATAATAGTAATATCTTTATCAGTCTTAAACATATTAATGATATCATCAATATCATTGCCTGAAATAATTCCTATTATTTTAAATGGTTCTTTTTTTGTAATTAAATCTTTTATTTCCATAGTTCATCCACCATTTTATCAATATTAGTTGTTATATTTATTTTTATGTTATAATCTTTTAATTTTGATGATAAATCAATTGCAAAAGGTATATCAATATTTAATTTCTTCATTATTTTTTCATTAGTAAATATATTAATTGGAGTATCAAATAAAATATTTTTCATGTTATTTAAAACTAATACTTTATCGGAATATAAACATTCTTCACTATTAAAAGTAGTATAAATAATTGTCGTATCATATTTAGAAATTTTTTTTAAATAGTTTAAAATTTCTTTTTTTTCTATTTGAGAAAAACTAGTAAACATGTTATCAATTAATAAAATTTCAGGATTAATGATAATAGATTCTGCAAGAAGCACTTTATTTTTATCTATTCTATTTAAACTATTAAAATCCACATTTGTTACTTTTTCTAAATGCAATTTTTTAATTACTCTTTTTACTCTATTTTTTATTTCATTTTTTGATAGATTTTGGTTTTTTATTTGGCTAGTAATTATATCCTTAACTATTCCATTTTCACTTTTTTTGGCAACAAGTTCTGAAGTATTTGGATATTTTTCTTTTATTATTTGTAATAATTTTGTTTTACCGCTAGCATTTGGTCCAATGATTGATACAATTGTTTTTTTTTCTATTTTTAAATTAAATAACGCTATTTTAATCCCATCCATGTCTTTTCACCTTTAATTATTATAACAAAAAAGAATAGAATATTCTATTCTTAATTAGTATTAGATTCTTTTTTATGCTGAGAATTATATGCAATTTTTAATAACATTTTTATTGGTAAAATTCTTTTTATGAACATTAATAATTTTATTTTAAATCCTGGGATAATTAAAAATTTATTTTTATCTAAGGCTTGTTCTATTACATATTTTGCAACGTATTCACTAGATAACTGCTTAAGTGAAAATCTTACCCCCGCAACATTATCAAAATTAGTTGCTACTGGCCCTGGACATAATAGTGATATTTTAACATCGGATTTATTTCTTCTTAATTCTTCATAAATTGAACATGTAAAACTTGCTATATAACTTTTAGTAGCGTAATAAGTTGCCATTAAAGGTCCTCCAGGCATTAATCCTGCTATTGATGAAACATTAATAATATGCCCTTCTTTTTTTGATTCAAAATATTTTAAAAACATTTTGGTTAAGATATGAACTGCTTTTATATTAACGTTAATCATATCTATTTCTTTTAATAAATCTGTTTTTCGATAATTGCCCAGAAGTCCAAAACCTGCATTATTAATTAATAAATTTATATCTTCTTGCTGAGTAATAACATATAAATCTTTAATTGATTTTTCATTTGCTAAATCTAATACCACTAGCTGAACTTTAGTTTTTAAACTGTTTTTTACTTCTTCTAGTTTTTCTTTATCTCTTGCTACTAATATTAAATCATAACCTCGATCGCTAAGAACTCTAGCGATATCTCTTCCTATTCCAGAAGATGCTCCTGTTATAAGTGCTTTCATAATAACCTCCTATATTACTTCTATATTTTCTTTATTTTTAATAATAATATTACCCGTCATTTCTTTAGGAATTGTTATATTTAAAATACTTAAAATAGATGGGGCAATATCACTTAATTTTCCATCTTCTACATTATAGTTTTCATTACAAACAATAAATGGTACTAAAGAAGTTGTATGACTGGTAACTACTTCATTATTATTAGTTAGCATACATTCACTATTACCGTGATCAGCAGTAACTATCAATAAATAATCATTATCTTTAGCATATTGATATAATTTACCTAAAGCTTCATCAACTACTTCTAAGCCTTTAATACATGCTTTCATATTGCCGGTATGTCCTACCATATCGCCATTTGCAAAATTAACTAAAATAAAATCATAATCAGTTGATTCAACTATTTTATTTGCTACTTCTCTTGTTGACATTTCTGGTGCCATATCATAAGTTCTTACAATTTTGCTAGGAATAGATATTTTAGTTGAATTTAATACATCAATATCTTTATCTCCCTGAAAGAAATGTGTTACATGAGGATATTTACATACTTCGGCTATTTGTAATATTTTATAATTATTATTGCCTAGTACTTCTAAAAGAGTATTATTGCATTCTTCATGTTGATAAGCATTAGTACAAATAATGCTTTTATCAACAGGCATCATCGTTAACAATTTGATATTCTCTAATGTTTTTATTTCAAAATCATTAAAATTGGAATTGGTTATAGCACTAAATAATTGCGTTAATCTATCAGGTCTAAAATTGGCAACAATAACACCATCATTTGATGAAATAAGTCCATTCCTATCATATAAAGTTGGAATAATATATTCATCAGTAACATTTTCATCATAGGAATTGCCTATGATATCATAATAATTATTATTAAATCTGCCAATGCCATTGATCATAACATCATAGGCTAATTTTGTTCTTTCCCATCTTTTTTCTCGGTCCATGGCATAATATCTTCCTGATATACTGGCTATTTTACCATAATTTAACTGATTTATATACTCTTGTAATTGATCTAAGTATTTTCTAGCTGTTTTAGGTAAAGTATCTCTTCCATCTAAGAATAAATGAAGATATAAATTTTCTATGTTATTTTCTTTGGCCATTTTAATAAGTGCAAAGATATGATTAATATGCGAGTGAACTCCACCATTTGATAAAAGACCACAGATATGAAGTTTGGAATTATTATTATTAACATGATTTATTATATTTAAAATTTCATTGTTTTTAAAAAAATTAAGATTAGCAATTTCATCATTAATTTTTTCTAATGGTTGCATAATTATCCTGCCTGCTCCTATCGTAAGATGCCCTACCTCACTATTACCCATTTGTCCTTCTGGTAGGCCTACCATTTTTCCACTAGCACTAAGCAAGCTATGGGAATAATTATTAAACATTCTTTGTAAAAATGGCATGTTAGATTGCGCAACTGCATTACCATAAGTTTCTTTTCTATATCCTACACCATCTAAAATAGTTAAGATAATTTTTTTCATTTATATCATCTCCGTTATACAAAATGTAGCATAGAATGGAATATATTTAATTCCGTTTTTAAATCCGAAATTATCTTCTCCTATTCTAATTGCTTCTTTTAAATCATATTTATTCATTATCATTTTTAAACTTTTTGATTTAGCCATATCTTTTCTTATTATTTCAATTGGCAATATTTTCCCTGTTCTTGTCTGGATTAAAAAATCTATTTCTGATTTGCCGCCAGATTGATAATAATAAAGGCTAAATCCATTTGATTTTAAAGTTGATGCTATATCATTTTCATATAATAAATAGATATATTTATTATTTGTTATCAACTTGTTATAAGTTATTGACAATTTATCAAATAATATTCCTGAATCAGTATAATATAACTTAAAACTATCTTCTTCCCTATATTTACTTAAAGGAGATTTAATCTCTTCTATCTTATTACATTTTAAAATAATATCGTTATTAACCATGTAGTTGATTGAATTATCATATTCCTTTGATCTTCCACCTTGTTTTAATAAACCATACTGAAATTTTTTATTTTCTTTCAACAACTGCATAAAAATGCTATCGTATACCTCAATACCTCTTTTTATATCTATTAAATTATCTAAAAATAATAAATTGCTTTTTTGAAGTGATGAATTTCTGGTATGGTAACCATTTAACAAGTTTAAGTTCTCTTCATTAAAATTAACAATTACTTCTGGATATCCACCTGTTAAGATATAATTATTAAATAATTCAAAGGCTAAAGCATGAAAAGGCATTGGATTATTTGTTTTAAATGAATCAATAATGAAATCGATTAATTGTTCTTTTTCAATATATTTAAGATATTCAGGATAGGTTACATATGTCATCGTTTTAATAACTAATTCTTGTCCTTTATAATTATTAACTAAATCTTTTGATGAGGTAATCATAATAATATGATATGAGTGATTTCCGGCAAATAGTTTAGATATTTTATTTAAAACATTATCACTAACATTATCAAAAACAATTAAACTTTCTTCTTGAAAAATAGTTTCTAATGATATAGCAGCAAGTGCTCTTATCAATTTGTCTACTGTTGGATTTTTTTCTAAAACATATTGTAGCTCTAAATTATTATTTGAATCAAAATAAATTAAGTTCTTATATTCCTTTTTACCAAAATCAATAACAATATAAGTTTTTCCACATTGACAAGGACCATATAGAAGCATTGGTTTTTTTAAATTATCGTTTTTCCAGTTTATTAATGTCTCAATTATTTTTCGTTCCATAAATAGATACCTCCACACAATTATATATATATTAATTATAAAATATTATTTTTTTAATGTCAATGATATGTAAATTTTTAACAAAAGTTAATTACCTTTTATTAATTATTTTAAAATAAATTAAAGAAAAAAACTCAAAAATGAGTTTTAATTGTTATATATTTAATTATAATCCAGAGCAGAAAAGCTTACAATTAGATGAGCTTCCTCCCAAGCATGTACATTTACTATAACAAGAGCCTTTACTATCACAATTTTTCTTCGTTGTTGTTGGTGCCTTTGTTGTTGTTTTTTTGGTTGTTATACCACATTCCATATTACACGTTGATACACTTAAGCCTGTTTCTCGACATTTATCAAAACAGCTTCTTGTCGTTGTTGCTGTTTTAGCTGCACAATCCATAGTACAATAGTCTACACTTTTTCCCCTGCATATACATCCTTGATAACATGCGCTTGGACAGGTTGTTATAGGTTCCGTAATACATTCCTTTTTACATTCTTTTTCAGATACTCCATCTTCAACACACTTCTCTACACAACTAAGAACTTTAGTTGTTGGTTGTGTTACTTTTGTTGCTGTAGGTGCACTATATGTTACAGTTGGACAACTTCCTGGGCATGCTCCTAGTTTTCCGGGTGATATTGTATAAGATTTTCCAGGACTAAGTGAAATAGTTGCAGTTATACTTTTTTCTTTAGCACATTCTGGATAAGCTGTATCTGAACATTTAACCGTTAGTATAACATCATATGATGTAATTATTCCTCCAGAAGATTTAGGGCTTTCACTTTTACTAGTTATACTAGAGCTTAATTTAGGATTACATGAATACCTACAACATGATCCTGTTGATGTCATTAACGTTCCTGGTGCTCCTGGATTACATATTACATCTCCTACTTTTTGACCTATAATGTTTAAGCATACATATTTACTTCCTACTTTTTTTCTTATTCCTCCTGAACATATCGTTACTGAACAGCATGCTTCTCCTCCACTGTTATTGCTTGAGCCTGGTTTCCCATTCACTGAATCTTCTACTATTAACTCTTCTTCTAGATCAAACTCTGGTAGCTTTGGCTCTTCATCCATTATCTCATATTCTACATATTCTGTACTTCCTTCTATTACTTTATAAAAGATTTTTGTCTCTCCTCTTACTGGGATATTTATTGTTTGTTTTACTAGTGGTAACTCAAATACTGCATATACTGCTATCTTATAGTATTTACGCAGTATTTCGTTTCCTTCTACTCCTCGCTCCTGTATCTCACATCTATTCCCTTTATATCCTTCTATATCGTTTACATCTATGCATATATCTATTATTGATGCTTTTTTCATGAATTCGTTTATTTCTTCTATTGTTTTTGGATTGTATCCATTGTTTCTTTCTATTATGTTTATTATTTGATTTTTTATCCTGTATGTCTTTGTATAGTTTATTATTGATGACATCAAGATTATAAAGATTATAAAGAATGTTAAAAATATTTTTATTA
>CAZITT010000006.1:0-20799 GCA_964542235.1 uncultured Muribaculaceae bacterium
ATTTTATTAATAACAGGGATTATTGTTAAATTATGATCAAGTGCTAAATATAAATTATGTAAAGTTTGTGCTTCTATTCCTTGAGTTGCATCTACTACTAAGACTGCCCCTTCACAAGCGGCAAGCGATCTTGAAACTTCATAAGTAAAGTCAACATGACCTGGAGTATCTATTAAATTCAAAATATAAATTTCATCATTATATTTATAATTTAGCCTAACTGTCTAAAAATTGGTCTTTCATTTCTCTTTTAGAAAGAGCATTAGTGAATTCTAAAATGCGATCGGCCAGTGTGCTTTTACCGTGATCAATATGAGCTATAATACAAAAATTACGGATGTTTTTTTCCTTCATTTTTAATCACCAAAAATATTTTATCACAAATATTTACTTTTTTCTTGTTTTATTTTAAAATATTAGTTATAATGATAATAGAAAATAGGAGTGATTTAATTTATGAAGAGTAAGAAAGAAATAAATTACCTGTTAATTGCTTTTTTGTTTCTAGCTTGCTATATAACATCCAATTTTATTGCTACAAGACAAGTATTATTAATAGGATTACCAGTAAGTGCTAGTGTTTTTATTTATCCAATGACATATTTAATTGCAATAATTTTTAAAGAAAAATATGGTACTGAAAAAACTAGAATGCTTATTAACTTATCAATTGGAGCTATGGTATTTAGTGCACTTTTGGTAGCAATAGCATCTCTTTACCCAATTGATTCGTATGATGGTTTGAATGCTTTATTTAATACTAATTTAAATATTTGCATTGCTTCAATTATTGCTTTTTTCATATCTCAAAACTTAAACTTAATTATTTATGATTTAGAAAAAAGATCGAAGGCTATTAAATTTTTAGTATCTGCTATTATTGCTGTTACAATAGATGGTATTCTATTCGTTGCATTTACAAATTTAATAGATGTAACAGTTAATGAAATGATTAATTTGGTAAAAGGTCATTATGTACTAAATGGATTTGTCATTATAATATATGCTCTTCTTTTCTGGGCTATTTCAGTTTTACAAAACGCTTGGAATAAATACAGAAAAGATAATCCTAAAGAAGAAAAAGAAAAGAAAAAATTAAAAAGAAGTAAAAAAGTTCAAAAATGAACTTTTTTTATTTTACATATATTTTTCCATTGATTTCATCATTTGATTAATTTGTTTTTGTGAAGGTTTTCTTCCCATTTGCATCATTAACGCTTTAATCATTTCTTCATTAATTGGTGGATTCTTTTTTAAATATTTTTTCATAACTAATCTTGCTACAAAAAAACCTATAACTAGTCCTATAACTAATCCAAATAAAATATATAATATATCTGTTAACATTATTATTCCTCCTATTTATAATTATATTAAATTTAGACTAATTTAACAATAACTTTATATCATTAATGATAATTTCTTTTTTATAAAGAAATAATCTTGTTCTTTAAAATCACAGACAAAAAAATTATCATCATATTTTTTTAATACTTCAATAAAAGATGTTTTTTCTTTGCTACATTCTATTTTAATATGAGTATTTTTTACTAATAATACACTTATTTCATCTAAATATAAATTGTTAATTATGTGCTCATTTTTATTTCTTGAATACATAATTTTATCTCCTAAATTAGATTCAATATATTTATTTATTTCATCTTTATTTAAAAAGCAGGCAATTTGCTCAAATAAATTTTGACCATATTCAATATCAATTGCCTTCATATAATAAATTCTATTTAATATTAAAAATAAGGCTCGAGGATTAGATCTATATAGTTTTGCAACATCTTCTTTAATTTTAAAAACAAAATATTCTTTCATAATATCACCTTTTATAACTATATAGAATGATATTCAAAAATAATGTCAAAAAAAATATATTTTCAAAGAAAAAACACTCTATTTTTTTATCATGAGTGTTTAAATCATTTTTTATCCATTTCTTCTTTTAAAATATCACTAACTAACTTAGGGTTTGCCTGATTTTTTGTTTCTTTCATCACTTGACCAATTAAAAAGTTAAAGGTATTTTTACCCTTTTTATAATCGTTAACAAGATTCATGTTTTTATTAATTAAATTAATAATTATTTCTCTTAGATACTTATCATCTGTTATTTGAGTGACATTAGAATTATTATAAATTTCGATTGGATCTATTTTTTCTTCTAAAGCTTTATTTAAAAGTTCTTTTCCTTGTTTATTAGATATTTTATTATCTAATACCAATTGGATAATATTTATTAACATATTAGGTTTTAAAGAAATATTAGAAATCTTTTCGTATGTCTTATTTAAATAACTAATAACAATACTAATCATCCAATTGGATAATACTTTAGGATCAATATTTGATTCTAATAAGATATTAAAATATTCTGAGATATCTTTTTCTCTTGATAGTATATTAGCATCTACCTTAGTTATTCCTAAACTTAAATACTTTTCTTTTCTTTCATAAGGAAGAATTGGCAAATTATCTTTTAGTTGTTTTATATAATCATTATCTAATTTTATTACTGGAATATTAGGTTCAGGAAAGTATTTATAATCTATTGCTTCAACCTTTTCGCGCATTCTAATCGTATTTTTATTTAAATCGTCATATCTTCTTGTCTCCTGAAAAATTGTTCCATTATTTTTTAAAATTTCCTCTTGTCTTTTTATTTCTATATCGATTACATTTTTGACATTGACAAAGGAATTAACATTTTTTATCTCTACTCTTGTTCCTAAAACAGTATCAGTTTCCTTCATTAAAGAGATATTTACATCACATCTAATTTGCCCTCTATCGGCTCTTGCTTCTGATAAATCACAATAAATTAACATATTTCTTAAAGCTTCTAAACAAGCTACTGCTTCTTTTGCAGAATTTAGGCAAGGTTCTGTCACTATTTCAATTAATGGTACTCCTGCTCTATTGTAATCAATTAATGTTTTATTATCAAGATGTTCCAAACCTGCTGAATCTTCTTCTAAATGAATATCGTGAATCAATATTTTTTTATCTAAATCATCAACATTAATCATTAAATAACCATTTGTTCCTACTGGACAATTATTTTGAGTTATTTGGTATCCTTTTGGTAAATCAGGATAGAAATAGTTTTTACGATCAAACTTTAGATATTGTGGGATTTCACAATTTAAAGCAAGGGCAGTTTGTAATGCCTTTTCAACAGCTTTTTTATTTAATGTTGGCAATGTTCCTGGATAACCTAAATCAATCACTGAAATATTAGTATTTGGATATGTTGTATAACTGTTATTTGATTTAGAAAATACTTTAGTTTTAGTATCAAGTTCACAGTGGACTTCTAGACCAATTACTGCTTTATACATTTTTATTTCCCCCTTTAGCAACTTGATCACGATATGGCATCAAACTTTCTAATTTGTTAGAAATAGCAAGTACTAATTCATCATTTTTAGCTTTACCTGTAATATTAATTCCGATTGGCATATTATTAACAAAGCCACTTGGAATAGTAATTGATGGCATACCTCCAAAATTAGCTATCTGTAAATGATTTTCTAATAATAAATACTTATCTGATAATCTATCACTATTTTCGTTAAAATTTGGAGCTATATCTCCTGCGGCCGGTAGAATTAAAAAATCATATTTTTTAAATAATTCATTTATCTGATTAACGATTATTCTTCTAATACGACAAGCGTTTAAAAATAGCTTCTCTTGATTTTCTTTTAATAAAACATAACTGCCTAAGACAAATCTTCTTTTAATAAGTTCTGAAAAACCAATTGTTCTATTTTTAATGATCATTTTATTTACATCATCTTCATTAACTCTAGGACCATAAAATAAGCCTGTTAAATTAGCATTATTACTAGTAGCTTCGGCTGATGAAATCGTAATATAAGAAGGATATATAGCAGCAAGTAAATCTTTATCAAAAGATACTTCATCAACTATAATATCTAGACTTCTTAGATTAGCTAATACTTGATCAAAGTTAGATAGTATTTCTTTTATTCCCCCACTTTTGGGATCAACTATCTCCTTTATATAAAAACCTTTTTTACCTTTTAGATCATTATCTAATAATTTCAAGTAATCCTTATCATCACTAAGAAGGGATGTTAAATCTTTATCATCATGGCCTTTAACTTCATTAAGAACAATACAAATATCTTTAACATTTCTAGCGATTATCCCTAAATGATCTAAACTAGAGGCAAAAGGAAATAATCCATATCTAGAAATTAATCCATAGGTTGGTTTAAATCCTACAACTCCACCATAGGCAGCTGGTTTTCTAACTGAATCTCCTGTATCGCTACCTATTGCAAAAGGTACAATTCCTAAAGCAACTGCTGCGACACTTCCCGCTGATGATCCACCTATTTGTCTATCTAAATCCCAAGGATTTTTAACTATTCCAGTATGACCTGTTGTTCCTGTTCCTCCCATTGCTAGCTCATCTAAAGTAGTTTTACCTATAAGCATTGCTCCACAATTTTTTAACTTTTCATAAATAGTTGCATCAAAAACAGGAATATAATCTTTTAAAATATTTGATGATGCTGTTGTTAAAATCCCTTTAGTTGAAATATTATCTTTTAGAGCATAGGGAATACCATTTAATAATGATTTAGATTGATTACTTTCATATTTATCCATTATCGTTACAAATGAATTGCATTTATCTTCTTTAGCTTCTTTTATCGTTTTTTTAAATAATTCTTCTTTTGTTATAAGCTTGTCATCTAATTTTTTTCTAAGGTCTACAATATTATCAGTCATTATTGCACCACCTTAGGAATTGATATTTTGTTTTTTTCTACAACTTTTGCATTACTAAAAATATCGGATACTGCTGGTTCACCACTTTCATCTTCTCTTAAATTAAAATCCACTTGAAAAGGATGAAACATTGGTTCTACATCACTTATATCTTTTATTTTAGCGATTAACTCCATTTGTTTTAAAATAACTTCGAATTCTTTTTTTAATGTTTCATATTCTTGATCTGCCATATCAAACATTAAAGTGCTTGCCAAGCTTTTTAATTTATCTATCTCAATCATTTTAACACCTACTTTAATAATTCTTCTATTTTATGCTCAATACTTTCCTTATCTAATTTATATTGTTTTAACAAATCTTCTTTTTTACCGCTTTTACCAAAAGCATCAATACAAATTAGATAATTTTTATTATATACAAATTCATGCCATGAATAAGATGATGAATATTCTATCACAAATTTCTTAGTTGTAGGTAATAAAATTTGTTCTTGATATTCTTTTTTATTCTTTTTAAACTTTTCAATCGATGGCATACTAACAACTCTAATATCAATTCCTTTACTTTCTAAATTATTAGCAACATCTAGGGCTATATGTAATTCATTCCCACTACTAATAATGATACCATCAATCTTTTTGTCGTTATCTTTAACGATATATCCTCCTCTAACAACTTCATTTGCTTTTGTTACATCTAATATTTTTGCTTTTTCTTTAGATAAAATTATTACAGTTGGCCCTTCTTTTTTAGTTAATGCTATTTTATATGCTCCTATTAATTCATTAAGATCGGCTGGTCGATATACTTCAATATTAGGGATACTTCTAAGTGATATCAATTGCTCTATTGGCTGATGAGTTATGCCATCTTCTCCTATAGTGATTGAATCATGACTGAAGATATAAATAACTGGTAAATTCATAATTGCACTCATTCTAATTGCCGGTTTTAAATAATCACTAAAAATCAAAAATGTTGATGCAAAAGGTTTTATTCCAGATAAGCATATACCATTACAAATAGCTCCCATGGCATGTTCTCTAACTCCAAATCTAATGTTTCTACCCTTAAGATTATCAATTAAAAAGTCTCCCATCTTGTTTAAATATGTTTTAACAGAAGATGCCACATCCGCTGCTCCCCCTAACATTAAGATATCATTACTTATAAAATCATTTAAAATTTTTGATGATAAATCTCTTAGTGATTCATCATTATCTGAATCAATTGTTAAAGATAAATTGCTGGCATCAAGTGATAAATCATTATCTATTAACTTATCAAATTCTATTTGTAATTTTTCGTTAAATTTTTTTATTACTCTGTCACATTCTTTTTTCCAGTTCAAAATGTAATTTTCAGTTCTACTTTTTATTTTACTTTTCATCAATTCATAAGCTTCTTTAGTAACTGTAAACGGTAAATCTCTAATTTGAAGTTTTTCTTTGATATTCATAATGTCCTCTTTATCTAAAGGTTTACCGTGAACATCACTCGTTCCTTCTAAAATGCTATCTTTACCTATTTTAGTATTAACTTTTATTAAAGATGGTTTGTCTAATGCTTTTTTAGCATTATTTATTGCTTCATCTATTTCCTTTAAATTGCCTCCACTAACTGTTATAGTATGCCAATTGCAAGCTTCAAATCTTTTTATAATATCTTCTTTAAAAGTATTTTTTGTATCTGTATCAAGGGTTACATTATTTGAATCATATAAAACTATTAACTTGCCTAAACCTAAGTTACCGGCAATGGAAGCAGCTTCATAGGAAACACCTTCCATTAGATCGCCATCGCTACACAAAACATAAGTATAGTGATCAATTAAACTTTTGTCTTTTTCATATTTATATCTATCGTTTAAAAATTTTTCAGCGATGGCCATTCCTACGGCACTTGCTAATCCTTGCCCTAATGGTCCAGTAGTCATATCAACTCCTGGCGTTAATCCATATTCAGGATGTCCTGGAGTATTAAAATCGATTTGTCTAAAATTCTCTAAATCTTTTAATTTAATATTAAAGCCTGACATTAAAAGAGTTGCATATAAAAGGGCTGATCCATGTCCGGCTGACATCACAAACCTATCACGATTAATCCATTTATCATTAACAGGATCAACCATCATATGTTTAGCATACAAAGTGTAAATAATGGGTGCTGCTCCTAACACTATACCCGGATGTCCACTTTTAGCTTTATCAATCATGTCTATTCCCAATGATTTAATATTATTTATTATCTTAATATCTACTTCAAAGTTATCCTTACTAATGTTTCCAATTATACTCATTTTATCAACTCCATATATTAATTAAATTATAACATATTTATAAAAAAAAATATGTATTTTACATATTTTATCTTTTTATTTCTTCTATTAATTTGCTTTCTTTAATATCATTAACAACAAATAACTTTATATTGTTTAAATCATAGTTGGCAAACACTGATTGTGATATTGTATAAATAACTTCTTCTAATATTTTTTCTTCTTCGTAATCTGTAAATATATACTTATTAAAATAAAGTTCTATTCCTTCATCTTTCATATTATAATTAATCAGCTCGGCATTACTATTTAAATAGCTGGCTAAATTATTTTCATAAATATAATTACTAGCTAAATTATCAATTATTATTTCTATTTTTTCTCTTTTGTCATTCACATACTTTGTAACTGGAACATAATAGATATTATCATCAGCTTGTTTTATATAATATAAAATCACTTCATTTATATCATATAAATTATTAATGTCGTATATTTTATTAATACCATAGTCTCTCGTTATAATAGTTGGTAGTTTTTGCAGGGAATTAGGAAGATATTTTAATATATTATTTTCTACATATATTTCTACCCCTAATATATCTTTAAATTCTGTTACTGTATAGACAATTGATTCAATCATTTTTTCTTCTAATTCTTTAGAAATATCTAATAATTGTTTAGAGAAATTTATTTTTAAAACGCCATTATTAACACTTAAATCCACTACTTTAGTTCCCGTTGGTAGTATTGGCACAAAATTATCTTTTAACAACTCACTTTTAGTAGTTTTATTTGTCATTGCTTCTAATAATTCTTTTATTTTACTAAGACTAGATGTATCTTTGTTTACATATATATTGGTTTTACTCACATAATTATCTTCATCTATTGTATAAACAACACCTGTTAATTCACTATTTGAATAGTAGATATTGGTTATTTCTTTTTTTTGATTAGGAATTAATTTTAATGTATATAATACGATAATAATAAAAAGAGAGGCTGTTATAACCAAAATTCTTCTAATAATTCTTTCTTTTAGCAATTAAATCACCTATTTCATCATATGAAAAAGTATGTATTTTTAGTACATACTTATAAGGTTATTTCATTTAATTTTAATAATTCAACTACTGCAGAAGCCCTTCCTTTAACCCCTAATTTTTGCATTGCATTTGATATATGATTGCGGACAGTTTTTTCACTAATGTTTAGATGCTTGGCAATATCTCTAGTAGTTTTATTCTGGACTAATAATTCAAATACTTCTTTTTCTCTTTTAGTTAATATTCCTTTACCCAATTTTGTCCCTCACTTTCTTAAGTTAGGTGGTCTTATACTATTCATAATATTTTATGACCGATTGAGTATAAAGTTCTCATCATTAACCTAGTTATTAACTATTTTTCAAATTTTACTGTGATATACATCTTATCTTCAAATTGTTTTTGGACTAATCTAATAATATCATTTGCTAATGTGGCATCGTGATTTTCTTTAACAATGACAATAGATACTTGAGAGTTAGTTACTTTAACAAAAGAAGATAATCCAAATTCTTTTTTTATCTTTGACTCTATATTTTCTTCTATTCCTTTTAGTTCATTCAAATAAATTAATTCTTCATAGGCATTGTTTTTTACTTCGGCTGTTGCACTAGAATCATTTAAGCTTTCTTTAATAGAGGCAATTTGTTTGTCCCTTTCTCCATCTAATTCTACCTGCATTGCGGTTAATATCTCACTCTCCTCTTGTTCTATTACTGTTTCATCTACTTTTTCGGTTATTTCTTCTCCATTATTTGTTAAAAACAATTCATTTGGCATTGTTATATAGTACACACTTAAAACAAGTATTAGACTAAATAAGACTAAAAACCATAAACCTTGCTTATTTACCATATATTACCTCCCATTAAAAAAATATGCACTTGCATATTTTTTAGAACAACAATTATTCTCTATTAATAAATCGAACTAATCTGCTTTCTGGTAAAACATATTCATCAACACAAGGTTTTATAAAATCTGTTTCATAATCAATCATTTCAATACCTGCTGCAAGCTTTTCCTTAATTTCAAACATATTGGTTAATAAAGCAGTTTCCCTTCTAATAAATCCATCAATTTTAGATTTATGTCTGGCAAAAAAAGGATCCATATCAAAGAAATATTCATAGATATCTTCATATTCTACCAATGACTCTAGGAAGAGTATCTTTCTTACTTTTTCTAGTGTTCTTTTCTTATTTATATCTCGATTTAAATTTCCCAAGCGATAATCAATATTAGGTATTTCTAATTTTAATAAAGTTGGTAATGATCTTATTGCAATTAATTCTGATATTAATAGTTCAAATAGCCTTCCAGAGAAAACATAATAAAAATTAAAATCCATAAAATTCTGTAATTCATTACTATCTAGTATGGTTATATCTTTAAAATCAAACATAGTATCACATTCTAATTGTTTTATTTCTTCTATCGTATCAATTTTAAAACCTGCTTTATAAAGTCTTTTATTAATCTCCTCTGATATTTCTGCTTTTTCACTGCTAGTTGTACTATCGCTAGAAAAATAACACATCAAATATGAAAATGGTATATTTTTATAATTAGTTGTACTCATAAATTTTCTCTTTACAGTATTTTTTATATTGCTTTACAAAAAAATCATCGGTCATTCCTGCAATAAAATCAATTACTTTTCTTTCATTTGTATTATTGTTAATATATTCTTCATCCATTTCATTTAAAAATATTTGAAATATCTCCACATTTTTTATATCATTTCTTAATTGATTTAAATAGGTATCAAATAATAGTCTAAACATTTTTTCAAAATGCTTCCTAGAATTTTCATCATTTGCTTTAGTATAAATATTTTCGTAATTAAATTTTTTTAAATCAACCATTGCTTTTCCTACTTTTTTTGACATTTTAATATATGGTTTATCAAAACTATTTTCAATTATATCTAAAACTATTGTATTAACAATTTTTGAATTTGTATCGCCTAAGACATTAACAATATTATTAGGAATATTTTCTTTTTTTAAAATGCCTAATCTAATAGCATCTTCAATATCGCGTCCAATATAACCAACAACATCACTAATTCTAACTACGCAAGCTTCTAACGTCATTGGTTTTAGTTTTTTTATTATTGACTGATTGTGATAACACTCATGATATTCATTTAAAAATTCTTCCTTAGTTTTTTTAATTGGTTCATATTTAGGAACTACTAGTTCACCATTATGGCATAAAATAGCATCTAAAACTTGAACAGATGTATTATTTCCTCTACCATTTCTTTCTAAATTCATTAAAGTTCTAACACTTTGAACATTATGACTAAAATAGCCTTCATTATGTTCTAAACTTATTTTATTTAAAACATATTCTCCTTCGTGACCAAAAGGAACATGGCCTAAATCATGACCTAAAGCTGCTGCTTCTATTAAGTCTTCATTTAGATTAAGCGCTCTACCAATTGTTCTTGCTATTTTAGATACCATTTGAACATGTGTCATTCTTTTACTAATGTGATCATTATTTGATATATTGCTAAATACTTGAGTTTTATCAACATATCTTGTATATGATAATGAATAAATTATTCGATCAATATCATGATAATAAATTGGTCTTATATCTTTTTTTTCGAGATATAACCTAATAGCATCTGCGTTTTTGCTTGCATATTTTGATAAATAGTCATAACTTTTATCCATTCGTTTTGTTACTTTTTCTAATATGCTTTTTTTCATAAGTCCTCCTTAACTTATTATAAAAAATAATGATCAAAATTACAATAAAAAAGAGCAACTTATGCTCTTGATACATATTTTCCATCTTTTGTTGATACTAATACTATTTCATTTAACTCTAAAAACAATGGTACCTTAATAACATAACCTGTTTCTAAAGTGGCATTTTTCATTGCATTATTAGTAGTATTACCTTTTACTGCTGGTTCTGTTGCAACAATTTTTAATGCTACTTTATCTGGTAAGTTGACACCAAGAATTTCTCCTTCGTAAAAAATCATATCAACATCTAAATTTTCTTTTAAATATTTTGCTTCTTCTAAAATATTAGATCTATCCACTTCTATTTGTGAATAATCAGACATGTCCATAAAATTATACTTATTACCTTCTGTATATAAAAATTGCATTGACTTTTTTTCAATTCTAGCGGTATCTACCTTAGTACCAGCATTAAATGTATACTCAATATATCCACCTGTTCTTAAATTCTTAAGTTTAGCTTTAACAATGGCGGCACCTTTACCCGGTTTAACATGTTGAAAATCAATAACTGAATAAATATTATCATCTAATTTAATTGTTACTCCTGTTTTAAAATCATTAACATTCATTTTAGTCTTCCTTTTTAATCTATAAAAACGCGTTTACGACAAGGGGCAGTTCTACACTGTTCGCCTCGGTTGCTTCCGCCTACATGTCTTCTCATCGAAAAATAATCAGGTTTAAAATTTTCCCTACCAGTTGAAGGAATAACTCTAACTATTTCATTACTTTTATTAATAGAGAAAGTTTCTATTAAAGTTATTATATTTATATTTTTCATGTTACTTCTCCTCCTTATGTGGTGTATGTTTGCCGCATTTTGGACAAAACTTATTAACTTCTATTCTTTCTGTAGTATTTTTTACATTTTTGGTTGTACGATAATTTTTATCTTTACAGATAGAACAAACTAAAGTTTTTCCTTGTCTGTTTCCTACTTTTGCCATAATATCCTCCTCATTTCCATTAGTATTATATCAGAATTTTTATTTTTTGCAAAAGTTTTTTTATTTTATTGTATTAAAATAAGCATCAATGCTTTTATTAGCAATTATTTTTGTTACATTATATAAATATGATGAATTATTACTAGGATAGCTGATATTAGGACTCATCACTGCTATTGTCATCTTTGGATTATCATATGGTGCATAGCCAATAAAATTTTTAGTATTAGTTTTAGTATCGATCATTTTGTCATTATTGGTATCAATAAAACTTTCACTTGTTCCTGTTTTGCCCGCTCCTTTATATTTGCTATTAATATAACCAACTCCTGTTCCACTTGTAATTACTGCTCTAAATCCTTCTTTTATTCTGTTTAAATATTTATCGTCTATCTTTACTTTATTCAATATGTTTGGTGTAAATTCATATAACCTTTCTCCTAATTTATTACTGTTAATACTGGAATGAATACTTTTTAATAAATGTGGTTGAAGCCTACTTCCATTATTTGCAATAGTAGTGATATATTGGGATATTTGAATAGGAGTATACGTATCGTATTGGCCTATTGCATAATCTATTATTAAAGTTGGATCGCTACTTCCGCCAATATATCCTGCTGATTCATTTGGTAAATCAATTCCTGTTTTTACTCCAAGTCCATATTGAAAAAATGTTCCACGATAAATATTAAAAACAAGAGGATTTATTTTAACTGGACAATTGTAGCAATATTTACCACCTCCCACTTTAATTGCTGTTTTATATTGAAAAACATTTGATGAATATTTTAAAGCTTGTAAATCATTAACTAATCCTAAATTACGCCAAGAACATTTCTTAGTAATATTTTTAATTTTGATACATGTATCATATTCAGTAGAGCCTATTTTAACAACTCCGGAATTATAGCCTACTGTCATACTAGCTCCTTTAACAATTGATCCAGGCTGAATAGTTTCATTATTAATAGCATAAGTAATATCTGTAAAACTATAGTTTTTATTGTTGCGGTAATTTATTTTTTTACCTGCTAAGGCTAAAATCTCTCCTGTATTAGCCTGTTCAATAATTACAAAACTATGGTCATAATACTTGGTATTTGGCATTTTTTTAGCTTTTAATATTTCTTCTTCTAATATTTCTTCTATTTTCTGCTGTAAATTTATATCAATTGTTAAAACAATGTCCATACCTCTTTTCCCTTCTTTTAATAATTCTAGAGAATAATCACTATTAACCAAATATTTTTCTTTTTCACCTTTTAAAATACTTTCATATTGATATTCTAAACCGCTAATTCCAACTCGATCATTTAAAGCATAGCCCTTATCTAAATAATATTTTTTTTGTTCATAGGGAATCCCTGTTTCAGTAGTGGAAATGGATCCTAGTATATCTCTTAATGTATCTTTATATAAATAAATTCTTTCCCAATCTTCACTGATACTAAATCCTTTAAATTGACCAACATTATACGAAATATAAGCATATTCAAAATCAGTGATATTATCTTTTTTTATTATTTTAGAATCATAATAGTATCCTTTATTCATTAAATAATATATATAAATCGCTTTTTTATCCCATTCATCGTAAATACTTAAATCAATATTATTAACTCTTTCTTTTTGTAACTTATAAATATCATCTTTACTAAATTTTCTATTTTCATAATCTTCTTTTTCTTGTTTTGTCAATTTCTGATAAGCTTTTGTTTTATGAGTTAGTATCCAAAAGTCTTTAATTTTATCCAATTTTAAATCACTGTAATCAATATTAATAATTCTACTCATTTTATAGGCTAGCTTTATTTCATCTTCAATAGTTATTCCACTTTCTTTTTTATAATAAATGGTTTTTACGGCTATATTATCAACTAACAAATTATAATTTCTATCATAAATTCTTCCCCTTGGAACACTATTACTTTCTACTACTTTATTAGTTACTTTTTTTAATTCGTTACTATACAAATCCTTTTCAATAATATTTACAATTACTAACTTCACTACAATTAAAGCGAAAAAAATATAAATAATCATCTTAAAAGAAAATATTCTACTATCTAAAATACCAATATTAATATTTTTCATTTTATCACCACTATTATTAGTGTGAATCATATTAGCAAAAATTTTACATATAATTTATTGGTGAATATAATGTGCCAGAAAAAGTGATTGAATATTATGTTAGTATTTTAACAAAAGAAGATATTATTAATTACTCAAAAAAAGAAAGCGTGATACTTTCTTCAATGGAAATTGACATTATTTATGAATATATTAAAAAGTATTGGTATATTTTCTATAAAGGCAATCCAAGTGTTTTGTTTAATGATCTTAAGAATAAATTAAGTAATCAAACATATAACAAAGTAATTGAATTATACAATTTATATAAAAATAATTATTTATAATAATTTTCAATATCTTCTAGCATGTTAGGATTAAATTTTTTATTTTTAATCATTTCTATCTCAAATTTATATGGCGGATATATATTCACGTAAGGTGTTTCTAATATTTTAGGAACATCTTTTAATTTTTCGTTATAAATAATATTAATTATATTATCAAAACCTAAATTGCCAAAACCTATATTAGCATGGCGATCTTTTTTTGAACCTTGAATATTTTTACTATCATTAATATGAACACATTTAATTTTATCTATATCTATTAAATTATTAAATTTTATTAAAAACTCATCAAAATTTTCAATATCATAACCTGAATCTGCTAAATGACAGGTATCTAAACAGACACCAATTTGTTTTTTATTTTTAATATTATCGATAATTTGTTTTATTTCTTCAATAGTACTTCCTATTTCACTACCTTTTCCAGACATTGTTTCAATTAATATTATAATATTTGTTTTTTTTAGAATAATATTTAAGGCATCAGAAGTACTCTTTATACCATTTTCTATTCCATTACCAGTGTGATTACCGGGATGAACTATTAAATATTTAACTCCCAGCTTTTCACATCTTTTACATTCAGAAATAAGAAAATCAATTGAAAAGTTATACTGTTCAATCTTTTTATCATTTGCCAAGTTAATGATAAAAGGAGCATGAACTAAAATATTATCGATATTAATATTTTGCTGTTTTATTTTTTCATGGGCAAATTTAGTGTATTCATCATTTATTAAATAACGATGAGTACTTTGCAGCTCTCCTGTATAAAACATAAATGCATTACTGCCATAACTTAATGCTTCTTCTAATGATCCTAATAATTGTTTATCTTTCTTAAAAGATACATGTGAACCGATTAATAACATACTACCACCTATTAAAATTATAACATAAAAAAAGAAACGCAAGTTTCTATTTTTTAAATATTATGGTGCTACCGGTAAAGTACAAGTTACAGCTACATCTGAAACAGCACTTCTAGTAAGACTGGATTCAACAGTTACTGCTATTCCATTTATACCATCAGTTTCTGATAAACAAATATAATAAAGACTACCACTAGCATCTTTAACTACTTTAACATATGAAGTTGCTGTATCATATGCAGCTCCAAATGGGCTTGTTGTTAATTTTTTTTCTAATAAGTCATTAACATTAGCTAATGTCATATAAATAGTTGTCTCTCCAGCTCCAGTTGCTACTGTAACAAAATCAGCATTATTTGGGTTAACTAAATATTCTGTTCTAAAAGCACTAATTGAGGCATTAGCATTAGCCACATATGTATCTTTTCTAGCATTTGTTAAAATACTTGATACAGTTGGTATTGCTATTGCTGCTAAAACACCTAATATTACAATGACCGCTAATAGTTCTATTAAAGTAAATCCTTTTTTATTTTTTTTCATAAACGTTCCTCCTCTTTTTTAAAAATTTTATTGTTAAGTTTCTTTTTAACTACTTGGTTGTGATCCGGGTACAGAACAAACAACAGTTGTAAAAACTACCGAATCTCTAGCTAGTGAATTTTCAGCCACATTATTAATTGCACCTGATGCTGCCGATGCACCTGTTAAACATATCTTAAATACTCCTCCAGTAGTACGCACTATATATGATGTAGCAGAATATGCTCCGCCAAATGGTGAAGTATTTAATTTTTTCTCTAATAATGCATTTACTTCTGCTAATGTCCATGCCCACTTTGATGGATTATTAATTAAATAATCATTTCTAACTGCATCAATTGCCGCATTGGCATTTGCTATATACGTATCCTTTCTAGCATTTTCTAAAATGCTTGATACTGTTGGTATTGCTATTGCTGCTAAAACACCTAATATTACAATGACCGCTAATAGTTCTATTAAAGTAAACCCTTTATTTTTTTTCAACAGACTTCCTCCTCTTTTATTTTTCATAATTTAATATTATCACATCAAATTACGATTTTCAACACATTTTGCACTATTTAGTAACAGAACTTATATTAAGATCCTCTTCTTCGACAAAATTATAAGCTTCTAACCCTTCTATCTTTCTAGTAGTAGCCCCATCTTTAGTGCTATACATCTTTACATAGAAGGTTTCTTTATTATTAATAACACATATCATTACTTGACATTCATCAAAATTGTATTGATTACCATCAGGATCATAAATTTCATTAAAATCTAGGCCTGTTGCTGTTGCAATTCTGCAACCATTTTCAGCGATGGTAAATATTGAAGTATATTTTTCTAATCCTGATTTGTATTTAGCTAGTGTGATTAAGCTTTTAGCATCAGAGACGAATTTTTCTTTTTTATTTCTTTCAAACAATCCAATAACATTAGGTGCAACAATCAATAATAAAATAGCCAATATTGTTACAACAGCTAATAATTCAACTAATGTAAATCCTTTTTTATTCATAATACCACCTATAATCCATACCTTAATGTATCCATTTTATAATTTTGGTTTATTTCAGTGTCACTTAATACTCTATTATAAAACATTATATTATATATTTTACCATTAAAATAATTTGAAGATGATCCACTACCAATCGTTAAATCTAATAAATCGTGAGTAAAATTACCAGAAATATCAAGTTGATCTTTTAAATCACCATTTATATATATTTTTTGAGTAGTACCATTAAACGATACTGCTATATCATATATTTTATTTAAATCCATGGTGGTATTTGCATCTATGGAATCGGAATTAGTAACGTCAAATGATATGGTATTATCATCATTTAATTCAATCTTATAACCCTTCCATTTGATAAAGACAATACTTTTTTCATTATTAACAATTGATGTTTTAGATAATAATAATTTAATCGTAAAATTATTAGGGGCTAAAGAGCTATTATAGGTTTTGGTAACTTGATCATTAATTCCATCAAAAGATAAGCTACTACTAGCCCATGTTGGATTGTTAACTAATGTCCCATCATTATTGTTTTCACTTAAATCTTTCCAAATGTTTGTAGTTGATGAGTATCCCTTACCTGTATTGTTTTTAGCATCATACCATAAAACTAAGTTATCTTTTATATATCCCATATCTCCATCATTTATGAAGCTTATGTTTAAATCACTTTCTTTGACATAGGAATATACTTCCCCTCCTGTTATATATTTAGTAATATCGCCATCACTATCTTTGCTATACATTTTCACATAGTATTCATATTTATTGTTAATATAGCAAACCATAACCTTACTACTAGATAAATCATAATTATTTTCATCAGGATCAATTTCTACATCAAATTCTAAAGCACTGGCAGTTGTTTCTTTGCAACCATTACCTTTTACCGTAAATAAATCATTGTATTTGTATAATTTATATTTATATTTGGCAAGAGAAATTAAATTTTTAGCATCTGTTACATATTTTTCTTTTTTATCATTATTTATTATCGATAATATATTGGGTAAAATAACTAATATTAATAATACTAATATCGATATTACAACTAATAATTCAAATAATGTAAAGCCTTTATTATTTATCTTTTTCATATAAAACCTCTTTAACAAGTAAGATCCATTAAACATTGATCTAACTCATTATCTATTTCTGTATCAAAATCTTTAGCATCAATGGCATTACTTCTTAAGATGCTAAATACTAAAAACATTGAAAGCCCCAACATAAGGACAATAGCATAAACAATGGTCGTAAAAGCGAATCCTTTATTATTCAACATATATACTCTCACCTATAATAAAATTATAACAAACATTAAAAAAAAAAGATATACTATTTTAGTATATCCATAAACTTGGAAATCATGTTGATGCTGTTGGTAAATCGATCAAATCTATCTTTAGTAGTTAATTTATAATCACTTCGCATTTGCTCTTCAAAATATTTTAAATAAATATCATTCCTATTTAAATATTTATACCAATATGAATTTTCTCTTAGATATTTTAAAAAATAAGGGTTATTTTTAATTTTTATTTGTGTTTCAAGATTCATTAATCATCAAAATATCGATGTAGTGGTCGTGGTTCGTATTCTGATGTTCTAACACTAGTACTAACCCCTTTATTTTTAACAAATAACTCTTGTAATAAATTTATTCCTTTTTGAATGCTTCCTATACCATTTTGAACAGTCGCTAAATCCATACTTTTAAAGGTATTAAATATTTGTTTTAATCCAATATCAGTTGCTAATGTTTCTTTAACATAATTATTGTTATAATTATTCCATATATCATTATTAGATCCATACATTTCATACATTTCATAAAATTTTTGCCATGTCATATTACCATTATTAACATAACTAGCCAATGTTGGCTTTTTTCTAACAAATTCTTTAAAATCATTTAAAGCCATAATATCACCTAATAAATTATATGCTAAATATCTAAAATATTATCTACATCTTTTAAGGCATCATCGATTTCTGTTAATGAAACTTGATAATTTTTTTCTTCATCAACTTCTAACTTTTCAACTAATTCTTCTTCTTTTTCTTTTTTAGTTATTTCTATTTTACTGAAAACATTTATTACTTTTTCTTTTGAAATGGTACTACCTGTTTTATACCTATCAGTTATTGGTAATTCACTAGCTTTTAAATAGCTAATATTTGTAGTAACTATTCCAAATATTTCTTTAACATCATTGATAAATGTCTTTAATACTTTGTATGGATTGGTTTTAACATCTTTTAAAATCATTAATCCTCTTCTTGCTCTATTTGTTTTTTCAAATTCTGATATTTTTACTCTTTTAGCAGTAGAATTAGTAGTAAATATTGTTACATATTCTAAATTTTTATTAAAAGTATTAACTGATACTACTTCATCATTTTTTAAGATGATTGATTTAACACCACTGCTTCTTATTCCTGATAAAGGAACATCAGATTGATCAAACCATAATCCATAAGCTTCTTTAGTTGCAACAAATATTTCCTTATCTGGAATAAAGGCGGTTAATACTTCGTCATTAGGTTGTAATTTCATACATAAAATTGGTTTAGAATAACGACTAACTTTAAATAGCGATAGTTTACTTTTTTTTATCATTCCCATTTTTGATGCAATGATAATATTTTCTGATTGATTAAAATCTTTTACTGAAATAGTGCTTACAATTTCTTCATTTTCTTCTATTTTTATGATATTACTGATATGCTTACCTAATTGTTTCCACTTAATATCAGGTATTTCATGAACAGGAACATATAAATAATTGCCTAGATTTGTAAATAACAAAACTGTATCCAAAGTATTTAATTCATATAATCCAATTACATAATCATTTTCTTTTAAAAATGGATCTTCATTAGCTTGATAACTTCTTTTACTTGTTCTTTTTACATATCCATCTTTGGTTATTAAAACAATAACATCTTCTTTTTGAATAAGGTCAGCTGTATCAATTTTTATTTCTTCTATTTCTTCTTTTATTTCTGTTAATCTTGGCGTGCCATATTCTTTTTTTATCTTTCTAAGTTCATCTTTCATTACATCCTTCAATGTTTCTTCATCCTCTAATATTTTCATTAAACCTTTTATAATAATTTCAAGATTATTTTTTTCTGCTTCTAATAATGTAATGTCAGTATTTGTCAGTTTATATAATTGCAACATGACAATCTCTTCAGCTTGAATTTCTGTAAAATCAAATTCTTTTCTTAAATTTTCTTTAGCTTCAACTTTATTTTTAGATGCTCTAATTACTTTTATCACATCATCTAAAATTGATATAGCTTTTATCAACCCTTCTACAATGTGATATCTTAACTTAGCATGATCTAAATCAAAGCTTGTTCTTTTGGTTATCACTTCTTTTTGATGCATAATATAACTATCTAGAATATCTAAAATTGATAATAATTTTGGCCTACGATTTACAATAGCAACCATATTATAATTATAAGAAATTTGTAAATCAGTATTTTTATACAAATAATTCAAAACGAGATCTTTACTAACTTCTTTTTTTACATCAATTGCTATTCTTAAACCTTCGCGATCAGATTCATCTCTTACTTCAATAATGCCATCTATTTTTTTATCTACTCTTATTTCATCCATTTTTCTAACAATGGATGACTTTATCATTTCATAAGGTATTTCTTTAATTATAATTTGACTATTTTTTTTATCATCAATAAACTCTGCCCTTGCTGATAAAACTACTCGACCTTTTCCTGTTGATAGAGCTTCTCTTATCCCATCAACTCCAGAAGCAATTCCACCAGTTGGGAAATCTGGGCCTTTGACAATTTCTAAGATAGTATCTATTCTACAATGATGCGATCATCACGTACCATCAATTCTCTCCTGATGATCATCTTTTCGCTTTTATTCATTCTTATCATTGGATGTCTCTCCATAATGCAGTATAACTACGTTGCAGAAGATCAAATCGCGGGTTTTTACCGTGAGATTTCTGATAGAAGTGCGTATCTCAATCATACCGTGTCCATTCTCTTTGAAGGACTGAAACTCTATGACTCCCGCTATGATTATGAGATGGAGATCGTGTTATCTGCCATCTCTGACTCGTATGT
>CAZITT010000007.1:0-2672 GCA_964542235.1 uncultured Muribaculaceae bacterium
AGGGTTCATAACTGAACCACGAACAGTAGGTCTAATGCCTAAATTTCTTTTTCTACCAGCTTTTCCTAATTTAACTAATTCATAATCTTCATTGCCAACTTCACCAATTGTTGACATACATTTTCCAATAATTTTTCTAACTTCGCCACTAGTTAATCTAACGAGTACATAAATATCTTCTCTTCCTAGTATTTGCGCAGATGAACCAGCACTTCTTGCCAATTCTCCTCCTTTACCAGGCTTAAGTTCAATATTATGAATATTAGTACCAACTGGAATGTTAATAATTGGGAGAGCATTGCCAACTTTTATATCAACATTTTCTCCTGAAACAACTTTGTCGCCAACTACTAAATTTTTAGGTGCAAGAATATATCTTTTTTCACCATCGACATAAGTAATAAGAGCGATATTCGCTGATCTATTTGGATCATATTCAATAGCAGTTACAATTCCTTTAACATCAAATTTATCTCTTTTAAAATCAATAATTCGATATTTTCTTTTAGCTCCACCGCCATGATGTCTTACTGTTAATTTTCCTTGATTATTACGTCCTCCAGTTTTTTTCAAAATTGCAGTTAAAGATTTTTCTGGACGTTTTTTTGTTAATCCACTATTATCAAGAGTGGACATTTTTCTTCTAGCATTGGTTGTTGGTTTATAATTTTTGATCGCCATGTCTTAAACCTCCTTAAAATTCAATTGTTTGTCCATCTTTAATGGTTACAATTGCTTTCTTCTTACGATTAGTAAGACCTGTATATCTATTAACTCTTTTTGTTTTTGGATGAACATTAATTGTTCTAATATCAATTACATTAACTTTAAACATGCGTTCAATCGCTAATTTAATTTCTGTTTTATTAGATTTAGGTTCTACATAAAAACTATATTGATTACTTTTTTGCGCAAGTAATCCTGATTTTTCTGTAATAATTGGTGCTTTAATTACATCTAAATATTTAAGATTCATTATTTTAGCACCTCCTCAATTTTATCTAATGCTTGTCCTTCTATAATTATATAATCTGATGCGATAATGTCTAAAACACTAGCCTCATTATATTTCATAATCAAAACATTATTTAAATTTCTTGATGCAAGAATAACATTTTCAGAGTATTCATTTAAAATTATTAAAACTTTCTTATTATTAATTTTAAAACTATCAAAAACATTTTTTATTTCTTTTGTTCTTGGAGTTTTAAGTTCTAATTTATCAATAAAAATTATTTTATTTTCTGCTATTTTATATGAATAAGCTGATTTTATTGCTAATTTTGCTTCCTTTTTATTTTGTTTTTTTGAATAACTTCTTGGTATAGGACCAAATGCTACTCCGCCGCCCTTCCATTGAACTGCTCTAATAGATCCTTGACGAGCGTGTCCTGTACCTTTTTGTTTCCATGGTTTTCTTCCGCCACCACTGACTTCTGCTCTATTTTTAGTTTTTGCTGTTCCTTGTCTTAATGCTGCATTTGCAATAACAATTGCATCTTTTAATACCTTATCATTAGGTTTAATATTAAATACTTCTTCATTAAGTTCGAAATCTTTAACTTTAGTGCCAGTTTGGTTTATAATTTCTAATTTTTTCATATTATTTCCTCCCTTTAATAAAGTTATTTAACTTCACTTTCTTCTTGTGTTTTATTAATATCTTCATTTATAACAGTTTCATCGTTTGTTTCATCATTTTCAGTTAGTTCTTCATTAGATACTTCAACATAAGATAATAATTCTGTTCCATCTGTTTTTTGATTTTCTTTTTTAACGGCTGTTCTAATAATTACCATAGAATTTTTTGGACCTGGAACATTTCCTTTTATTAAAATGCAATTATTTTCTATATCAATTGCAATTACTTCAAGATTTTCTATTGTTACTTGAACATTACCCATATGACCTGGTAATTTTTTACCTGGAATAACTCTTTTTGGTAATCTTGTTCCTAACGAACCAACCCCACGGTGATATTGAGAACCATGACCCATTGGACCACGAGTTTGATTATAACGTTTGATAACACCTTGAAAACCTTTTCCTTTACTAATTCCTGTAACATTAACATATTCTCCTGATGAAAATTTTGTAACATTTAATTCTTCTCCAAGATTATACTCGTTAACATTAACTCCCCTTATTTCTTTTAAGAAGCGCTTAGGCGCTGTATTAACTTTATTTGTATGACCAATTTTTGCTTTATTACTTGACTTTTCTCTTATTGTTTCAAAACCTAATTGCACAGCATCATAACCATTATTTTCTTTAGTTTTTATTTGTGTTACAACATTCGGTTCAACATAAACAACAGTGACTGGTACAAGTTTTCCTTTTGTATCAAAAACTTGGGTCATACCTATTTTTTTACCTAAGATTCCTTTCATATTTATTTTTTCCTTCCTTTTTAATTAAATTTAATTTGAATTTCGACACCACTTGGTAAATCTAAACGTTGTAATACATCTAGTATCTCTTTATTAGGATTTTTAATATCAATCAATCTTTTATGAGTTCTAATTTCAAATTGTTCACGACTATCTTTATATTTGTGCACTGCTCTTAAAATTGTAATCTTTTCAATTTCAGTTGGTAGTGGTACTGGACCACTTACTTCGCCACCTGATCTTTTAACAGTTTCAACAATTTTAAATGCAGCATTGTCAAGT
>CAZITT010000007.1:2682-15897 GCA_964542235.1 uncultured Muribaculaceae bacterium
AGTTTCACACGTACATGATCCTTTGCCATCTTATATCCTCCCTTCGCCTATATCTTAGTATAGACTTGCTCCGCATAAATAACCCGATTAACCTAGACAACTACGCCTAGTGTATCAGCAACCTTACGCATCTAAGCAGCCATAACGGTATAATATTACCACATTATTATATGCTTTGCAATACAAATTTAATATTTTTTTACAAAAAATTATCCTATTAGTAAACAACTAAAAAATATTCATGTTTTTAAGTAATATAAAAAAGCATTTCCAATTTATGAAAATGCTTTTAAAATTTTTACGGTTTAACACCAACTGTTGTTATTTTTTGACCATCAAAATAAAATACAACTCCATCTTTTCCATAACCTATTAAACCATTAAGTATATCTAAAGAACTAACTGTTTTAACATCTTTATTACTATCTAGTGCCGCATCCTCTAATCGATCCTCTGCATCACCTGCATATCGACCAATTAAGCTGCCATCAGATTGAATTAAAACTTTTCCTTTGACATACATATCATATAATTCATAATACTTATCTTTTATTGTAATTTCACAAGGTTTACATTTTGATCTTTCAGATTCTATTAAACCACAAGTTTTATCAGTATATTTTTTAGAATTATAACAATATAAATCTTTACCATCTAATGTTGCATCTTGAATTGTTCCTAAGAAGTTTTTGGAAACAACACCTTTAATTTTTTCATAATTTTCATTATTGCTTCCAAGTTCACTCAACCAGTCTTCTTTTGTTGAAGAACCCCTAAATTCCCCATTACCTGTCCCATTTGCTTGTTGAATTGAAATAGTTCTTTCTGGATCTCTTGTAGTTTGTGCACAACATCCATAAGCATACATTGCCATTGTACCTGTCTTAGTATCATATTTTGCAGTTCCTGCTGCATAAGTTTGAATTAAAATCATTTGGGCTACTACAAGAGCAAATTTCCTATGAACTATATAATCTCCCATTTCATACCAATGAGTATATGATACATATTGTTTCCATGTAATTGGTGTTTTAGAAATATAAGCTCCAATGCACATTGAAACTCCAGAAGGTGTTGTTATGGCAGTTTCTCCTATTTTTTTTGCTCCTCCAGGGAAAACTGGAACATAGTTAGAAGTTGTTCCGCTTGAACAACCTTTACAACTTTGTAAATAAATTTTACCATTAAAAAATGATGATACATATTTGTTTAAATTGGTAATATTTTCCATTCTTAAAATGCTGCCACCCACTGGATAAGAGTCTTCGAAATTATCACATGACAAATTAACATTCCCTCCACCGTTTCCACCACCAGATGAATCATTTTCTATTTCACAGATAAACGTTTTAGAAGAACCATATTTATCATATATTGTTAAAGTCCCACTTGTGTAATTACCACTAAACGCATAAGTTGATTTATTTATTTTTCCTGATGTAGAATTTCCTGATTTAAATTCATAATATTCAATATTTTGATAATTCTTCATATTAGACTGTAACGATAATATTTTATTCACTGAATCATATGACCCAGTACATTTGCCAGTCACTATAGATATAGTCACATCATCTTTATCGCTACCATTATTACCACCATTAGAATTAGAAGAAAATACTGTTACTTTAACACTTTCAACTTTTGCATTACCGGAAGAATCATAAGCAATAAAGTCATATGTTCCGTTCTTACTGACATAATAAGTAATTTTTTTATCATTTGAGGTTGTTCCATTAGGCAATTGAATATTTTTATAATTTTCTCCACTTACTGTTACTGTTATTGTTGCTTTAGAATTTGAATCTTTTACTATTTTTGAAGAAAGTGATAAAGAAGAATTTGCTTTATTGACAATTATTGTTCTTTGCACTGTCGTTGTTAAACCATTTGAGTTAGTAACCGTATACAAAATATTATAAGTTCCTGCTTTGGAAGTATCAACCTCACCAGTTACTTTGACTTTATTTGTTATATTGCCATCAATTTTATCTATAGCGACATATCCAAGTTCATTATATTTTGATCCAATTAATATTGTTTTAGTTTCTTCACCAACTAACTCCAAAACAGGATATTCAGATTCTACCATTTTTACAATGACAATTCTTTCTAAACTGGCTACAAAAATATTATTTTCAGTTATATTATACCTTATTAAATTATATCCAGCACTAAGTGATGTATTCCCAATTACTTTAACCGTATATTTACTATTTACTACATAACCTAATTCTTCATAAACATTATTGCTACTCAAAAACTGAGGATTATCTCCTGATAAAGTTCCATAATCTTTATATTTATTATTTCTTGTTAATAGGTTTGCCAATTCATCACTATTATAATTTGGACATATTAAATATGGATAATATTTAATTACTCCTGATTCATTTCTAACCAGAACTCCACTTTTTTCTTTACATTCCAATTTAGTATCAATAGTCACGTCAATTTCACTATTAAATATATAATATGATTTATTTATACCTAATACTTTGTTTTTTGTTTCAAAATATTCCTTTGCTTTTTCTAGCATTTCATTTTCGATCTCTTGATAATTTGCTTCTACAATTATATTGCCTCTCTTATTGAAAAAAGTAATTAAAAGAATAAATAAAAGAATGCTAATTCCACCAAATATTATTAATTGTTTTCTTCTATTTTCCCATAAATCGATGAAAAAATTCTTTATTTTTTCTGTTAAATTATAACTTTGAAAACCATTAAACATACTATCATATCACCTATCCTTAGTTAAATATACCATATCAGCTTCTAAAAGTAAAATGATATTACAAAATTATTCAATTGTATTAAATTCCTTCATGCATTGATAAAAATTAACTGCAATGTCTAATGGTAATATTTCTTTTAATTCATCTAATGATGCCTCTTTCATTTTATTTAATGACCCAAATTTTTTCATTAGCATTTTTCTTCTAACATCACCTATTCCATTAATATTATCTAAAATACTTGCTAATTCCCCTTTAATTTTAATATTTCGATGGTACGAAATGGTAAAACGATGAACTTCTTCTTGAATTTGTGATAAAAAAACATATAATTCTGAATATTGTTTAAGATCAATTTCTTTTAATTCATCATCAATAATAGTATTTGTTTTGTGTTTTTTATCTTTAGCTAAGCCAATAACTTTTATTTTTAAATTTAGTTGATTTATTATTTCTTTAGCAACATTAATTTGTAATTTTCCTCCATCGACAATAACTAAATCTGGAAGTATTCCATCTTCCATCAACATACGATAATATCTTCTATATATTACCTCTTTCATAGCTTTTAAATCATCTCTATTTTTTTCTTCTATTTTATATTTTCGATATTCCTTTTTATTAGGAATAAAATTGTCAAACACAACACATCCGCTAACATAATACGTACCAAACAAATGAGAATTATCAAACATTTCAATTCTTTTAATATCTTTAACACTTAATAATTTTTCTAATTCTTCTTTGCATTTTTTCTTTTTTTCTTGATCGTTTTTTATTATTTGAATTTTTTCATTTAAAACAATTTTAGCATTTAGATTTGCAATATTTAAAATCTCTTTTATATTTCCTTTTTGTGGTTTTAAAACATTTATATTTAAATATTGTTTTAATCCAACAACATCAATGTTATTAGAAATTACTATTTCTTTTGGTAATTCAAATTTTGTATAAAAGTTAATTATATAACGATTTATAAAATCATTTATATCATAGACAATATCAAAAATATCATGGTATCGTTCATAAATAATACCATTTCTAATAAATAGTACCTGAATTGATAAAAAGCCATCTTTTTCGTAATAGCCAAATACATCAAAATTATATTTTTTACTAGTATCAATTATTTGTTTAGTAAATGTTTTTTCAATATCATTTAATAATTCTTTTAGTTGTAAAGCTTTCTCAAAATTTAAATTATCACTGGCTAGTTTCATTTGAAATTTTATTTCTTTAATTATTTCTTGATTATTGCCACTTAAAAAACTAATAATATCATCATAAATTTTTTTAATTTTTTGATTATCAATTTCATGCTTACAGTACCCCAGACACTCACCAATATGATAATATAAGCATTCTTTTTTTCCCATTGTTTTACATTTTCGAAGTGGATATATACGATTAATAATATCAACGACTTTTCTAGCACTAGAAACATTAGGAAAAGGCCCATAGAGTTTATTTTTATTTTTTATTTTGTTTTTTGTTCTGATAATATTTAATTTTGGATATTTATCATTTGTTAATTCAATATAAGGATAAGTTTTATCATCTTTTAACAAAATATTATATTTTGGAGAATATTTTTTTATTAAATTTATTTCTAATATTAAAGATTCTATTTCATTATTAGTAATAATATATTCAAAATCATTTATATTCCCAACTAAAATAGCAGTTTTACCAGTATGAGTACCTTTAAAATATGAATTTACTCTATTTTTTAAATTTTTAGCTTTCCCCACATATATAATATTGTCATCTTTATCCTTCATAAGATAACATCCCGGCTTATTAGGTAAAAGCAATAATTTTTCTTTGATCATAATATTCACCAACTGGTAATATTATAACATAATTAAAATAATAGATATCTAATAAAAAAATATCATTATATAATGATATTTAAATATTAATGTCTAACTCTAGTTGGACAATTATTTGAAGTTAAATTTAAAAAGTCTTCCTGATTGCAAGCATACTCTTCTAAAAAATCAAGAAAATTTTTAGCGAGAATAAAAAATGTAACTAAACCAGTAGCAGCAATGCCCAAGCCTGCAATATATGATATATATTTGCTATCGTTAAAAATATTTATATTCCTTTGTAATTTCACTCTATCTTGTAAATTATTATAAACTGACATTTGATCACATTGATCAGAATATTTACATACCTCTTCTATTTCTCTTGGTTGTTTAAAAATTGTTAGGTCATCTCTAAATTTTTCCATAATATTATCTCCTTTTTTAAATGGATATTATTATACCATATTATTTATCCTTTTTGTATCTTTCCTCTTCGCTAAAGATACAACCACAATATTTTTGCATATATAAATTTAATTTTTTAGCCATTTCTTGTCCTTCTTTAAAATAAGGCCTAAAATTTTGATATAAAAATTTTATATTATATTTCTTTTCCAATTCATAACCAATTTCTTTTATTGTATCGTGTTTTTGATATGGGCTTATTAAAAGAGTTGTTGAAAATGAATCAAAACCATTTTCTTTTGCATATTTAGCAACTTCTTCCAATCTAATCTTATAGCATTTATAGCATCTATTAGTAAAATCAGGATATAAAAAATTAACAAATTTTTTTAAATCGTAAACATCATTTTTAATTAATTTTATATTGATATCATTTAAATATTTCTCTAAAGTATCTATTCTATTTTTATGTTCTATATATGGATGAATATTTGGATTATACCAATAACCCACTATGTCATTATCTTTTCTTAAATTTTCAATACATTTAATTGAACAAGGAGCACAACAAATATGTAATAATATTTTCATAGTTACTTCCTTTCTAATTTTGCTACACATTCAACATGACTTGTATTAGGAAACATATCAATTGGTGTAATTTCTAATGCTTTATATTTTTCTATTAAATAACCTAAATCTCTGGCCAATGTCATCGGATTACAAGAAACATAAATAATAATTTTAGGATTAAAATTAATAATTTTATCTATTATTTTTTTATTTAAACCACTTCTTGGTGGATCGATGATTATTATATCAGATTTTATGCTTTTATCAATATTTTTAACATCAGCACAAATAAATTTTATATTTTTAATGTTATTTAATTTTTTATTATGATTAGCATCGTTAACTGAATTTTCATTAATTTCTATTCCAATTACTTCTTTAGCATATTTACTTAAATAAATTCCAATAGTACCTGTTCCACAATATAAATCTAATATCTTTTCATTACCTTTAAGATCAGCATATTCTAAGATTTTTTTATATAAAATTATAGATCCTACTGTATTAATTTGAAAGAAAGAATCAAGAGAAATTTTAAATAATAAATTGTCTATTTTTTCAAATATAAATTCTTCTTTTTTAGTTATTATTTTATTTTCATATAAACTGCTTCTAATCGTTAGTTCATTTAAACTATTTTTATTTATCTTACTAATGGCATCATTAATTTTTTTATCTAATAATAAACAATGATTGATTTTAATAAAATCATGAGTTTTTTCTTTAAAAAAGCCTAATTCTTTATTGTTAATTTTAAAAGTTGCTTTGTTTCGATAATTGTATTGATCAGTAGGAATAATATCATTTATTTTAATCTTTTCTTTAAAATACTTTGTTATTATATTTTTTATTTTATCGTTTTTAAACTTCAATTGATGTTTATAATTCATATGTAATAATTGACATCCACCGCAATTTAAATAATAAGGACATTTTACTTTTACTCGACTTAAATCTTTTTTAATAATATTGATAATTTCTCCTTCACAATATTTTGAATAATTTTTGATTATCTTTACTCTTACTAATTCATTAGGTAAAGCATTTTTTACAAAAATTATTTTATTGTTAATCTTACCAATTCCTCTACCTTGATGATCTAATTCATAAATTTTTACGTCATTCATCCTTAAAACCTCACTTAAGATAATTATATAATATTTTTTTTGTTAATGTTATAATTATTTAAAGAGGTTTTAAAGATATGTATATAAAAGAAAACGTTATAAATGAAATAATTATTAATAAATCAAAATTTATTACTTATTTATATAAAATAGAAAATATTGATGAAGTTGATTTTTATGTTAAAGAAATAAATAAAAAATATAAAGATGCAACTCATATATGCTATTCATATATAATTGATAATTATAGCAAATCACATAATGCTAGTGAACCAATAGGCGCTGCTGGAATACCAATGTTAAACATTTTAAAACAAAATAAGTTAAATCATATATTAGCAATAACTATTAGATATTTTGGGGGCATTAAATTAGGATATGGCGGCTTAATAAGAACTTATAGTAATAGCATAAAAGAAGCATTAAAAAAGGCTAATATTATTAATGAATTAATTGGAAAAGAAATAACTATAATATTTCCAATAAGTAAATTAAAATTGGTAAATAAAATTACCAACGGGTATAATGTAACAAATAAAATATTTAATAAAGATATAACTTATACAATTTATATACCAAATAATGAAATATCAAAATTTAAAGAAGTCTTAAATCAAAGCAAGATTAAAATATTAAAATAAAAATGTGTATTTAATACACATTTTATCTTTAATTATCAAAGTATCTTGTTATATCATCCTTAGAAATAAATCCTGTTATATCTTTAATAATTGTATTATTTTTATATATAAATATTCTTGGTATTGACATAACTCCATATTTCATTGCTAAATCTTGATGTTTATCAATATTAATTTTAACAATTTTGATATCTTTTCTTTCATTACTAATTTGCTCTAATACTAATCCTAACATTTTACAAGGACCACACCAATCTGCATAAAAATCAACTATTACATTTCCTTTTAGCAATTCTTCTAACTTTTCATTTTCCAAATAAATCATTTTATCCTCCATTTTTAATAATGCTTTCTATGCCATTAATATTAAGTTTATCAGCATTTACTAATTTTTGTAAATAATTTGTATTTATTACTTCATATTTTAATAGTAACTTAATTATGGATAAATTTAAAGCATTCTTATTACTATAATTATAATCTTTTATTTCTTTATATACATCATTTATTGCATTATTTGTTTTATTTATAACATTAGATAGCCCTGGAGATGAATTTAATATCTTAGGGGCTAATTTAGATTGATTAACAATATCTATATTTATAAATGGTTGATATAGCATGAATATCATAATAAAAACTAAGACATAACCTTCAACTAATCCAACTAGTAACCCTAAAATTCTTGATGGTATTCCAAGAACTATTGTCCATTTTAAAACTTTCTCTAAACCGCCTACAAATTTTAAAACTATTCTTAAAACGATTGATAATAAAGATAATATAATGATAAATGAAATAAACTGATAAAAAACAATATTTAAAGATACAATCTCTCCAAAGTTTAAAAATGGTAATCTTATACTAATAAAATCCGCAAGTGGATCTTTTAAATAAAAAGCTAACATAAAAATAAATAATGTTCCAATTAATGAAACGGCACTTTTAAAAAAACCTTTTTTCATGCCAACAACGCCAAATGATAAAATAAATAAGCCAATGGCAACATCGATAACGTTCACTTCAATTATACCTCCTACTATAATATTATTATAACTCATAACAAATTTTTATGCTATAATTATTTTAGGTGATAAAAAATGAATGTTATAATAAAAATTGATGATGAAACAAAAAAGAAAATGATTGATTATTATAAAGATAAAATTAGAGATAAAACTCCACCTTATGCTATTTTTCAAGCGATTGAAGAAGATACCATAATCACGCTTTATGAATCTGGTAAATGTATGTTTCAAGGAACTTCGGCTGATGTTGATGCTAATATGTGGCAAGCAGTAATTGCTAATGATAAACCTACTGAAATAAATGAAAATATTTATTATTCAAACAGTATTGGCTCTGATGAGGTAGGAACTGGTGATTATTTTGGACCAATTGTAGTTACTGCCAGTTATGTAAAAAAGGATAACATTCATTTTTTAGAAAGCATAAAAGTTAAAGACTCTAAAAAATTAACTGATGAAGATATTTTAAAAATTGTTCCTAAATTTATTGATAAGATAAAATATAAAAGCATTATCTTATCTAATAAAGAATACAATGAAAAATATTCAAAAGAAGTAAATATGAATAAAATAAAAGCTATTATGCATAACAAAGTTCTTACTAATTTAAAAAATGAAATTAAAGATCAAATTGATTACATCATAATTGATGAATTTGCTAAAGAAACAAATTACTACAATTATTTAAAAAATATAAAAAATCCTTTAAAGAATATAACTTTCTTAACCAAAGCTGAGGATAAAAATTTAGCAGTCGCTTGCAGTTCATTAATTAGTAGATATATTTTTCTAAAAGAACTTGATAAATTATCTGATGAATTACACATTCCCCTTCCTAAAGGAGCAGGAGCTAATGTTGATAAAGTTGGCCAAGAAATTGTAGAAAGATATGAAAAAGAAAAGTTAAAGGATATTGCTAAACTTAACTTTTCTAACACTAAAAAAATATTAAAAACTTTAATTTTTTAATATTTTTTTATATCTTAGAAATTAAACATCAACCAACTGGGAAAAATTATCAGTAAAATTCCAATAATAATCATTATAATACCGCCAATAAAATGAGAGTATTTAGCATATTTATTAGAAATTGCTTTTACCTTTAAAAATTTCATTGATAAAGTAAAAATAATTATATCATCAAGAGAAAAGAATAATATATAAACTAATAAATACAAGATGTATTCTATTACACTTAACTCATTCATAGATAAAACTTGCGTATAAATAAGAGGTAATCCAAGGGAACATAATAACTCAATAGCATTAATTGAAATTGCTAGTACAATTATACCCATTATTGCTAAAATAAATTTTTTATTAGCCACAATATTTTTTACTTGTTGCATAATCTTTTTTTTATCTTTACTGCTTGTCACTTCACAACCAGTCGCTTTCTTATTTTTTAAATATTTTGATAAATTGATTATTCCAAAAATAATTGCAAATAAACCAATTAATATTCTAATTAATACTACCTTGTTAGTTATATAAGCAAGGTTCAACCACGAAATCATAAACAATAAATAAATAATACTTGAAGTAAGAATAAATGTTGATCCTAAAATCCACATTTTTTTGCGTTCATTAACACCCAATAAAATACTAATTAAAAACAGTAATACCCACATAGCACAAGGATTAAAACCATCAATAAATCCAATAATAATTGCTAGAAGAAAAAGAGAAACGTTTTGAGGATTAACCTCTCCAACAAATGGAATTTTTATTTTAGTAACATCATTATTTGTGGTTGATATTTTAAGTTTCTCTCCTAAAATATCTTTATAATCATTATTTTTATAATAATCAATTGCTTCTTCAATAATTGATTCACTATAATTTTCCATAAACCCAATAATAACTTTACTACCTACTACTAAATAAGGAACCCCCGTTGATTTAGTATTTAATAGTTTTTGAGCTTCTTTATATTTATTTTGATTTTTTTTATTATGCCAAATTTCATATTTATATAATTTAATATTATTTTCTTTACTTAAATAATTAGTTAAATAAGTTATTTCTTTTTCACAATGAGGACACTCTTTGCCATAAAATAAATATAAGTTTATTTTTTTTTCTTCCATTGCGTTTAAATTAACAGGACATAAAAATAATAAACTTAAAAATATAATTAATAATTTTTGTTTCATATTTATACTTCCATTTCTATATATCTTTTTATGATTTCATCCAATTTATTTTTATCAACTTCACCAATTACTCTACTAACTTCCTTACCATCCCTTAAAAATATTAAAACTGGTAATATTTTCCCAATTTGATATTTAGTAACTTCTTCATTATCAAAATCGTAATCATAACTAATCATTTCAATATTATATTTTTTTATTAATTCATTAATAAGATCATTCATTAAAATACATGAAGAACACCATAAAGCGGTAATTTTAATTACTTTCATTATTTAATTTCTCCAGTACTGAAACAAATTTATCAATATCTTTAATACTTGTTTTATATGAAATGCTTATTCTTATTGATGATGATGCTCTATCAATGTCATGATATAATTCAAAAACACTTAGTGAGTAATCTTCATTTAACGAACAAGCTGTTTTAGTTGATATATATATATCATGATCAGCAAAATATTTTTGAATTTCTTTGGATTGATAGCCTAAAATGCTTATATTTAAAATATGAGGTATTGATTTATCAGTACTATTTATTTTAACATTTGAGTATTTTTTAAACCTATTTACTAGCTCATCATTTAAATTTTTGACATAACAATAATTTTTTTTAATATTCGGATACAATAAATCAAAAGCTGTTTTAATTGAATCAATTAATTCAGTTTGAGGTGTACCACTTCGATAAATAGTTGTTGATTTGCCTCCATGAATAAGTGGTTTTAATTCTATGTTTTCCTTTTTTACTAATCCCCCTATTCCCTTAAATGAATAGAATTTATGAGCAGAAAACGTTGCTAAATCAACATCTTTTAAATCAACATCATCCTTCATTAACAACTGTGTAATATCACTATGAAAATAAATATGAGGATATTTTTTAATTAATTTCCCAATTTCTTCAATGGGTTGTCTAATTCCAAGTTCACTATCAACCCCACATATACTTATTAAAAAAGTATCGTCATTAATTAAACTTTTCAAATTATCTAAATCTACTATTCCCTCTTGATCAGTCTTTACAAAGCTAATTTTATATCCTAAATTTTGCAAATAACCTATTGTAGCCATTACAGATGAATGCTCAAATTTTGTTGTAATAATATGTCTTTTATCAGTGCTTAAAGCAATACCCTTAATCGCTAAATTATTAGCTTCACTTGCCCCACTTGTATAAATTATTTCATTAGGTTTAATTTTTAAATATTGAGCAATTGAATTCGTAGCATCATCAATTATTTTTTTTGATTGATAAGCTATTTTATAATTAGAGTTCGAATTAGCAAAAAAATTGTTTGCCACTTTGTTAAATCTTTTTAATATTTTATCATCTATTTTAGTCGTTGCTGAATAATCCAAATACACCATAATTATCACCTTCTTAATTTTATCAAAAAATCTTTTAGTTGTAAATTAAATCTCTGATAATAAAATTGGAATTAATACTTCCTTTTTAGTAATACCTTTTTTTATTTTTAGATCAGCTTCCCCTATTTTTTTAATTATTTTAACTAATTCATTTTCGCTATAAAAATACGATTTTTCAATTGCTTTTTTTATTACATAAGGATGCATTTTTAAAATATTTATAATTTCTTTTTCGTTATTTTTCTTAATTAATATTTTTGTTTGAAAAATTAATCTAAAATTATTAGCAATCATTCCTAAGATTTTGATCTCATCTTCACCAGATTTAATTAAATTATTATATATATCAAAGACTTTTTTCTTATTTCTGTTGCTAAGAGCATCAATTAAATTAAAAATAGTATCATTATTATTTTTATTAACTATTTCTTCAATATCTTTAACATCTATTATCTTATCTTCGCTTTTATATTGTTTTAATTTTTCTATTTCATTATTTATTCGGTTATAATCATCACTAGTATATTCCTCTAATAATCTAATAGCTCTAGGATTAATTTGATAATTGTTAAATGAGTGTTTTATATAATTAAACAAATCTAAATCAGGTTCTATTATTGTTATATAATTTTTTAATTCTTTAAATACTTTTTTTCTTTCATCTAATTTGTCATTATTGGTAAGAATTAATATATTATTACTGGGATTCCTTAAATAGTTTATAAATTTTTCTTCTTCATTTAGTTTATTTAAATTTTGACAAATAACAATTTTTTTACTACCAAATAAATTTATGGTATCTAGAGTTTCTAAAATATTTAAAAAACTAGTTTCTTCTAAATCATATTTAAATATAAAATTAGCATCAACATTTTCTTTACTAATAATATTATCTATTTCTTTACTTATAATAGATTGATTGGCAATTATTAAATATATCATTTTATCACCTTATTTACTACTTTATTTCTTTAAAGTAATCTTCATATAAAAAATCTAGTAACTTTATTATACTAGATTTTTATAATATTTTTTAGTCTTTTAATAACTTTTTTTTCTATTCTTGAAATATAGGATTGAGAAATTGATAATTTTTCTGCTACATCTTTTTGAGTCATTTCTTCGACTCCGTTTAATCCATATCTTAACACCATTATTTCTTGATCTCGCTCATCAAGTTTGTTTATTTCTTCCATTAGCAATTTTTTTTCTATTTCATTATCTAAACCTTTAGTTACTACATCCATTTCCGTTCCCAAAATATCTTCTAATTTTAGTTCGTTTCCATCAGCATCATGACTTAAACTTTCATCTAAACTAACATCACCTTTTGTCTTTTTGTTCTTTCTTAAAAACATTAAT
>CAZITT010000007.1:15907-20100 GCA_964542235.1 uncultured Muribaculaceae bacterium
TTCTTATTCGAAGAAAAAGTGTTAATTCCTTTAATTAAACCAATTGAACCAATCGATACCAAATCCTCCAAATCAATATTAGTATTTTCATACTTTTTGGCCAAAAAAACAACTAATCGCAAATTATGTTCAATTAACTTATTTCTAGCCATAATATCGCCTCTATGAGCCTTAATAATATATTCTTCCTCCATTTCTTTTTCAAGTGGAGGAGGAAGGGCATCGCTACTTCCTACATAATATATAATATTTTTTTTAATTCTTAAAAATAATTTTTTTAGAAATTTAATCATTTATTTTCCTCCAATAATTTATCGTTTAGCAATAAATCTACTCCTTCAATTCCAAACGATAATTCAGATTTTCCTAACATTACATTATATTTAAAGCCTATTTCTTCAATATATATTTTATCTATTTTCATACATTTAAGAACATTATTATTATTTAATGATTTATATGGTACAAATATGACATTTTTAAATTTAATATTTTTATTTGATGTTAATATTATGGGTTTATGAGAATATGGATCAATTAATCTATTACCAGTATCTAAATAGCCATTACATTTATATATTTTGTCACTAATATAAAGATCTACTTTATAACATTTCTTAAAATAAGAATTATACTTTTTTATTGCTTTAGTATATAAAAAAATAATGATTGATCCAATAATTAAAAGAAGATAAAGGCTAGTAGTTTTGTTGGTGTTAAAAAAAATTAATCCATCGTTTGTATAATTTTTACTAATATTAAATAAATATAATCCACCTCCTAAAATAATGCTATTAATTAATAAATAAATAAAATTATTTAACGTATACTTAATATTTTTAAAATTAAAAGTGATAATTACCATTAGTAATCCTAAAAGCATTTTAAATAAAAATAATATCAAATTGGAAAGGCTAATAAATAAAATAAAAAAAGTAAAACCTCCACAAATACTTCCTAAAATAATCCGATATAATTTAACATTTCTTTTTAATATAAGAGAAGTTGATGTTAGCAAAATAAAATCAAATAATATATTTACTAAAAGAAGATAATCTAAATATATTTTCATAACATCACCTTTTTCAATATTAAAAAAAAGACATAACGAATTATGTCTATTTTTCATCATTTTCAATAATTTTTTTACCTTTATATGAACCACACTCTTTACAAACTCGATGTGGACGAATCATTGCACCACAATTAGGACATTTTACAACCCCATTTGCGTTTATTTTCATGTGCGTTCTTCTTTTTCTTTTTCTTGTTTTTGATACATTTCTAAAAGGAACTGCCATAATAAATTCTCCTTCCCTGTTTTATAAACTTCGCTATGTAATTATACTATATAAATTTTATTAATGCAACCATAAAATATATTATTGCATTCTTTTACATTTAATAATATTATTGATTAACATTATTGTTGTCATTGGCCCTACTCCACCTGGAACTGGTGATATCATCAAACATTTATCTAAAACATTGGCAAAATCTATATCACCATACATTTTATCTTCTTTCGTTATCCCAACATCAATTAAAATTGCGTTTTCCTTTATCATATCCTTATTTATTAAATATTTTATTCCAACCGCTGATACAACAATATCTGCTTTTTTTGTATATTTTGTTATATCATCTGTTTTAGAATGACATATGGTAACTGTTGCATTTTTGTTTAATAAACTGATACTTAATGGTAATCCTACTAATCTACTTCTACCTAATACTGTTATATTTTTAGATTCAATATCAATATTATAGTACTCAAACATTTTTAAAATTCCAAGTACAGTACAAGGAATAATACCATCTTGATTGTTAATTAATTTTATAAAATTAATATCTGTTAATCCATCTACATCTTTATTCCAAATTATTTTATTTATTATTTTTTTAGTATTTATATTATCTGGAAGTGGTAATTGAATTAATATACCTGTTACACTATCATCTTTATTTAATTTTGTTATTTCTTCAATTATTTTATTATCATCAGCTGTTTCATATTTTATATGAACAAATTCTATTCCAAATTGAGCGCATAATTTTTTTTTGTTATTTATATATATATTACTAGCTTCATTATTGCCAACTTGAATAACTACAAGTTTTAATTTATCTTCAATTTTTGTTATTTCATCTTCTAAATAATTTTTGAATTCTGCTGCTACTAGCTTACCATCTAGTATTTTATTCACAATAATCACCTATCTTTTATTTAAAATACTCATTATTTTTTATTTCATAACCTAAAGTAGTTGTCTCACCATGACCAGGATATATAATAATATCATCATCATATTCTTTGACTTTTTTAATACTATTAATCATTTCTTCATATGAACTTGTTGGAAGATCGACTCGGCCAATATCATCCTTAAAAATAAAATCCCCCGTAAACATAATATCATATTCAGGAAAATAAAATGATATTGAATCGCTAGAATGACCTGGTGTATATATTACATTAAAAGAAAATGGTTTTAGAAAAACTTTCTGTTCAAATAAATTGTTATGATCATATACCTTTATGCCATAAATATCTTTTATATTATCTCTTGATCCAATATGATCGTGATGATTATGAGTAATTAGTATGGCAATAGGCTCTAATTGAAGTGTTCTTATTCTTTCTAAAATAAAATCTTCATCAGCTCCTGGATCAATTATTAAACATTTTTTATCCTTAATTACTAAATAACAATTCGTTTCTAACTGACCAACTTTTAATATTTCTATTTCCATTTTTAGTCCTCCAATAGTTTTATATATTTATCCTTTAAAACATAAATATCTTTACTACTTAAGAAACAAATTACCGCATTTTTATGTTGCAATAATTTTGATACTTGATCTTCATTAATATATTCGCCATTTTTTAATCCATCTATTATAATTTGGGGATTTACATCTTTATAATCTTCTTGTTTTTCACGATCAGAGTATATATCCATAACATAGGCTTTATCCGCAACATTTAATGAATCAATAAACTCTTCTTTCATTTCTTTAGCTCTAGAAAAAGTATGAATTTTTAAAATAGCTACTAATTCTTTATTAGGGTACTTTTGTCGTGCTGCCTTTAATGTTACTTTTACTTCGGTTGGATGATGAGCATAATCATCAATTATTACATTATTTTTTATTATTTCTTCTTTAAATCTTCTTTTAGCACCTTCAAAGGTTTTAAAACTATTTTCAATATCAAAACTACTAAAATTGTAAATATAACCAATTGTAATACAGGCTAAAGCATTTAAAACCATATGTTTCCCATATAATGGTATATCAAAGTGTCCAAAAAATTTATTGTTAATATATGTATCAAATGAACTGCCCAAATCATTCAATACTAAATTTTTAGCAACTACATCATTACAATCATTAGTACCATAATATATTATTTTATCACTTCTTAATTTTCTAACATTAATATCATCACCACAAGCAATGACTTTTTCACACGAAGGTTTATTAATAAATTCTTGAAATGCTTTTGTATAATCTTCTATATTTTGGTAATAATCAATATGATCAAGTTCAATATTTGTTATTATGATGTATTTAGGGTTATATGCTAAAAAATGTCTTTTATATTCGCATGACTCAACAATAAAAACATTTGAATTTTTATTAATTAAACCTCTTCCATCACCAATTAAATAATTGCAGCCTAAATCGCTATCTGCAAACATTTTAGCAAGTAATGCTGTTGTTGTTGTCTTACCATGACAGCCACTAATTGAAATTGTTTCATATTGCTTAGTAAGCTTACCAAGTAATTCAAAATATTCATACATTTCAAGATTTAAATTTTTAGCTTTAATTACTGCTTGATGATCTTCGTGAATAGCCGAGGTGTAAACAAATATCATTCCCTCTTTTAAGTCATTTAAGTCATAATAAATTTTAATGTTTCGTTTGTTTAATTCTTCCTCGGTAAAATTATAAATATGGCTATCATCATAACCAATAATGTTATTTCCTAAATCATGAAGCATGGAAGCTAAAGCGCTCATTCCAGTACCTTTTATTCCTGCAAAAAAATATGTCATATTAATCCCATCTTTCTAATTAAATTTAACCTATTTTATTAACTCCACCCATATATGATTTTAATACTTCTGGAACATCAATACTTCCATCTTCATTATAATTATTTTCTAGAAAAGCAATTAACATTC
>CAZITT010000008.1:0-10017 GCA_964542235.1 uncultured Muribaculaceae bacterium
TATTTCTCGTGAAGAAGTTGAACGTGGACAAGTTCTTGCTAAACCAGGAACTGTTACTCCACACAATAAATTTAGAGCTAAAGTCTATGTTTTATCTAAAGAAGAAGGTGGAAGACATACACCATTCTTTGCAAACTATCGTCCACAATTCTACTTTAGAACAACTGATGTAACTGGTATCATTGAATTACCTCAAGGTGTTGAAATGGTTATGCCAGGGGATGAAGTTTCAATGGATGTTGAATTAATTCATCCAATTGCACTTGAACAAGGGACTAAATTTTCTATCCGTGAAGGCGGAAGAACCGTTGGAGCAGGTATAGTTTCAGAAATAGTTAAATAATTAGAACATTAAATAAAGATATAAACTTATGTTTTATGTCTTTTTTTTGTTATGTAAAATCCTTATAAAAATGTTGTTCTTAACATAAAATATTTATAGGAGGATAATACATGTTTTCAAAATTTAACGAAGAGGCAAAAAGAGTACTCGTAAATGCCAAAAAAGAAATGCAAGATTTAAAACATCCATATATTGGTAGTGAGCATATGCTCCTTTCAATATTAAAAATTAAAAATAGTAATATTGATAAATTAAAAAAATATGGAATAACGTATAAAAGCTTTAAAGATGAACTAATTAAAATAGTAGGCATAGGAAAAGAAGCCAGCCCATTCTTTTTGTATACTCCTCTTTTAAAAAATATTATTTCAAATGCAATATGTACTAGCGAAGAAAAAAATAAGGAATATGTTGATGTTGATGATTTACTCCTTGCAATATTTGATGAAGGTGAAGGGGTAGCGATTAGGATTATATTAGGAATGGGAATTAATATTAGCAATATTTATGATGAACTAATTTCCAATAATATAAAGCCAATTAAAAATAGCAAATTACAAATTGAAAATTTTGGGGTAGATCTAAATAAAAAAGCTCTTAATAATGAAATAGATCCTGTAGTAGGAAGAGATAGTGAATTAAAAAGAGTGATGGAAGTTTTAGGAAGAAGAACAAAAAATAATCCTCTTTTAATTGGCGATGCTGGTGTCGGTAAAACGGCTATTGTAGAAGAGTTGGCGAGAAGAATTGTTGATGGAAGAGTAGGAAACAATTTAAAAAATAGAAAAATAATTTCTGTATCTATGTCTAGCTTAGTCGCAGGAACTAAATATCGAGGTGAATTTGAAGAGCGAATTGGGAAAATAATTAACGAATTAGAACAAAACAGCAACATTATTTTATTTATAGATGAAATTCATACTTTAGTTGGAGCTGGAGGAGCAGAAGGAGCAATTGATGCTTCTAATATTTTAAAACCTGCTCTTGCAAGAGGCAAACTAAAAATGATAGGGGCAACAACAACCGAAGAATATAAAAAATATATTAAAGATGATAAAGCTTTAGATAGAAGATTTCAAATAATTGATATTAATGAACCAACTACTGAAGTTGTCAAAAAAATATTAATGAAATTAAAACCAATTTATGAAGGTTATCATTCAGTTAATATAAGTGAAAAAGTAATAGATCAAATAATCAATTTATCTAACAAATTTCTTTACGAAAGGAAAATGCCTGATAAAGCAATTGATGTATTAGATGAGGCTTGTTCAAAAGTAGCAATGGATCACAGTGAAAACGATGATCTACTATATCAATTAAATAGAGAATACATATTGATTAAAAACTTAAAAAATAATGCTATTATCAATAATAATTTTAAAGATGCTTCTATTTATAAAGAAAAAGAAATTGTTATTGAAGATAAAATAAATAATCTTGAACTTAATAACATCAATATTAAAAAAATTAAGAATGTAACAATAGATGATGTTAAAAAAATAGTTCAATCTAAATCAAAAATCCCTATTTTTGAAATGAATAATAATGTTAGCAATAATTTAAAAAATGAATTATTAAAAGTAATTGTAGGACAAGATGAGGCAATTGATAAATTATGTAATTTAAGCAAAAAAATAAGTTTAGGATTAAAAAAGGAAGGAAAGCCAATATCACTTTTATTTGTAGGAGAAACTGGAGTAGGAAAAACTTATTTAGCCAAAGAATTCGCTAATAAATTTTTAGGAGATAGCCTGGTAAGAGTTGATATGAGTGAGTATAAGGAATCCCACACAATAAGCAAGATAATAGGAGCTCCACCTGGTTATAAAGGATATTTAGATAATAAGAATGTTTTAGAAGAAATTAAAGAAAAACCTTATTCAGTCGTATTACTAGATGAATTTGATAAATCTAATAAAAGTGTTATGCAATTATTTTTACAAATATTAGATGAAGGAAAGGTAAAAGACTCATCAGGAAATACAGTAAGATTTGATAATAACATTATTATCATGACAGCTAATTTGGAATTAGCCAGTAAAAATTTAGGTTTTGTTAATAGTAATGAAGAAAAAATAAAAGAAATATTAAATGAAAGATTAGGATCAGAAATAGTAAATAGAGTTGATGAAATTATTGTTTTTAATAATATAGATGATAAAACAATTACTAAGATAATTGAAAAAGAAATAAATAATCTTGAATTAGAATATAAAGATAAAGGAATTAAAATTAAAATAAAAAAAGAAGTTTTGTCTGAAATAAAAGACTTAACAGAATATGAAAAATATGGTGCTAGAAAAGTAAAAAAAGTAATATCTAATTATATTGAAAATATAATAATAGATGAAATGATATTAAATCACAATGAAATAACAATAGATGAAATAAAGATTAAAGACAAATGCCGATAATACATTTGTCTTTAATTGCAATTTAGATATATTTTTTATATAATATTATTATATTATTTATAGGTGGTGTTAATATGAAATTATATAATACTCTATCTAAAACGATAGAAGAGTTTATTCCTCATAATAAGGAGTTAGTGACAATATATACTTGTGGACCTACAGTTTATCACTATGCTCATATTGGCAATTTAAGAACATATATATTTGAGGATATTCTAGAAAAAGGTTTAAAATATTTAGGATATAATGTTAAAAGAACAATGAATATAACAGATGTAGGACATAATGTTGGAGATATGGATATAGGTCAAGATAAAATGATTGAAGGAGCTAAAAGAGAAAATAAGAAAGTTTCAGAAATCGCTGATTTTTATACTAAATCATTTTTTGATGATTGTGCTAAATTAAATATAAAAAAACCAGATATTATTTCTAAAGCAACCGATAATATTGATGAATATATGAAAGTAATTAAAAAACTTCTTGCTGATGGCTATGCTTATCAAGCAGGAGGCAATATTTATTTTGATATTAGTAAGGCTAAGGATTATTACAAATTATCAGGGAAAAATGAAGATGATTTAATTATTGGATCAAGAGAAACAGTTACTGAAGATGTTAATAAAAAAAATCCCCTTGATTTTGGATTGTGGTTTACAAAATCAAAGTTTGAGGATCAAGAACAAAAATGGGATTCTCCTTGGGGGATGGGCTATCCGGGATGGCATATAGAGTGTTCAGCAATAGCCGCAAAATACTTAGGAGAATATTTAGATATTCATTGTGGGGGTGTTGATAATATATTTCCTCATCACAGCAATGAAATAGCACAAAGTGAAGCTTATTTTGGACATAAATGGTGTAATTATTGGGTACATGGGGAACATCTAAATGATAGAACTGGTAAGATGAGCAAATCAAAAGGTGAGTTTCTTACTTTATCTTTACTAGAAAATAAAGGATATCATCCATTAGCTTATCGTTTCTTTTGCTTAGGCTCTCATTACCGTAATCAATTAGTTTTTAGTTATGATTCATTAGATATTGCAGAGAATTCTTATTTTAAATTAAAAAATAAAATAAGCTTATTAATTGATGATAAAGAGACAGATATCAATAAAAAACAAATTTATATTAATAAATTTAAAGAGGCCATTAGTAATGATTTAAATACTTCTAATATGATTACATTGATTTATGATTTATTAAAAGATAAAGACATTTCTGATAAAACAAAAATAGAGTTAATAGCAGATTTTGATCAAGTTTTATCATTAGATTTATTAAAAGAAGAAAAGTCGCAAGTTGATCATGAAATTGAAGAATTAATAGCTTTAAGAAAAGAGGCAAAACAAAATAAAGATTTTTCTTTAGCTGATGAAATAAGAGATCAAATTTTAAAAAAAGGCTATAAATTAATTGATACTAAAGATGAAACTTTATATGAAAGGATATGATTAAATGTATTATTATTTAGCAATAATTGGTTTTGTAATTACTTTAGTTGCTCAATTATATGTTCAATTTTCTTATAGTAAATATATAAAGATTAATAATAAGAAATTAATAAGTGGAGCAGAAGTAGCAAGAAAAATATTAGAAGCCAATGGATTAGGAAAACTGTATGTTGTAGAAACAAAAGAAACGCTATCTGATCATTATGATCCAATTAGTAAAGTTGTTAGATTATCTCATGATGTTTATAATGGCGAAAACATTGCAGCAGCATCTATTGCTGCTCATGAAGTTGGTCATGCTATTCAAGATAAAAATAAATATCCTTTTTTAAAATTTAGATCATTTATTCTGCCATTTGTAAATATTGGTTCTAAGTTTGGATATATTGCAATTGTTATTGGATTAATATTTGGCTTTTTAAATTTAGCCTATATTGGCATAATTTTACTTTGCCTTATGTTACTTTTTCAATTAATAACATTGCCAGTAGAATTTAATGCTTCTAAAATTGCAGATCAAAATTTAAGAAAATTGGATATTTTAACAAAAAGTGAGATGAAGTTGTCAAAGAAGATGCTAAATGCCGCAGCATTTACTTATGTAGCATCACTTCTTACTACAATATTACAAATTTTACGTTTATTTTTAATGGTTGATAGTAGAAGAGATTAACATCTCTTTTTTAGTGTTATCAAATTATTATGTTATAATGTAGTAGGTGATTTAATGGATATAAATATGTTAAATATTTTGGTTTTAGCCTATATTGGAGATGCCATTTATGAAGTTATGGTTAGAGATTATTTAATAAATAAAGGTTATAACAAAGTTAATCAATTACAAAAAGAATCATTAAAATTTGTTTCAGCAAGACGTCAAGCTTATTTTTTAAAAGTGTTAATTGATGACAATAAATTAAATAACGATGAATTAGAAATATTACATCGGGCAAGAAATTGTAAAATTAACTCTAAATCTAAAAACTGTGATGTTTTAACATATAAGCATGCAACAGCTTTAGAAAGTGTTTTCGGTTATTTGTATTACAAAAATAATAAAGAAAGAATAGATGAATTGTTTAATTTAATAAAGGAGATTGAGTAAATGTTAGTGTCAGGAAAAAATGTTGCATGGGAAATATTAAAAAAGCCAATAAATGTCAAAAAAGTGTATTTATGGGATAATTTTAATGATAAAGATATAATTTATGCAATAGAAAAACACAAATTACCAGTTAAAAAGGTAAGTAAAATGGAATTAGATGAACTTGCAAGAGAAAACCACCAAGGTATAATTATGGATATTGCTGATTATAAATATTATGACTTAGATGATGTAATTAAAGATAATGGTTTTTTAGTTATGTTAGATCATTTGGAAGATCCTCATAACTTTGGAGCTATTATTAGAACTTGTGAGGCTGCAGGTGTTGATGGAATAATTATTCCTAAGGATCGCAGTGTTGAAGTAAATAGTACGGTTATGAAGACAAGTGCTGGAGCGTTAACTAATGTTAAAGTAATAATGGTAACCAACTTAAAAAATACAATTGATAAGTTAAAGGATAGAGGCTATTGGATTTTCGCTTCTGATTTAAAGGGTCAATCTTATAATAAAATAGATTATAAAACTTCAACATGTTTAATTATAGGTAGTGAGGGAAATGGGATAAGTAAAATAGTTAAAGATTCATCAGACTTTATTATATCAATTCCAATGTTTGGTGAAATTAATAGTTTAAATGCATCTGTTGCAGCGGGTATATTAATATATGAGGTGATTAGACAAAAAAATAGTTAGGAGCATTTTTATGGATAACGATTATGAATTAACATATTTAGTAAAAGAAGGAAACGAAGAAGCTTATGGATTACTTATTAATAAATATAAGCCTTTAGTTTTTAAAATAGTTACTAAATATTTTTCTTTGGCTATAAATAGAGGCATTAGTTATGATGATTTAAATCAGGAGGCTTTAATTGCGTTTTATGATGCATTAACCAAATATGATGAAAATAGTTCAAAGTTTAACACATTTCTTTATTTATGTATTGAAAGAAGAATAACTAAATATATATTTAAATCAGGTAGAAAAAAATATTTTCTTTTAAATGAGGCTTGCCATATTGATGAATATGATGAAGAAACATTTTTTAATTCACAAAATTATGAATTAAATAAACCAGAAAATTTAATAATAGATAATGAATTAGAGAGAAAAATAATCAATTTTAAAAATGATTTAAATTATTTGGATGCTGCTATTTTTGATCTAAGATATAGTTATTTTAGTTATAGTGAAATAGGAATTTTATTAGATATTCCTTATAAACAGGTTGATAATAGACTGTTAAGTATCAAAAAAAAGCTTAAAACTTATTTAAACCTTAATAATTAAATGTTATAATGTTTCTATGATAAGAAAGGGTGTTAGATATGGCTGAAAATATTATTTCACTTAGAGAATATATTCGTAGTGGTAAAGCTAGAACTTTTCTTAAATTTATGGAACAAGTTGATTTAGCTATGGCTAAACAACATGAACAAGGAATTTCTTTTGTTAATGTAAATCTAGATCAAATAGGCATAAACTCTGTAACTAATGAAGTAATTTTTCCGGTTACTAACACTTTAGATCCTTATGAAAAAACAATTGCCAGTTATCAAACAGGAGTTTCCCTTAGTGAAGAGGCTAAGCGAACTAAGGAGCATAATCAAATTTCATTTGCGCTTATGATATTAGGATGGTATGTTAGTGGTAATAGGACATCAATTCAAAGTGATATTGAGGCATTGGAAAACTATAGCGAATATATGAGTAAAGTACCTAATTGGTTAATACCCTTTTTTGATGGTAAATTTAGAAAATTAGATACAAACATGACGTTTGCCCGATATTATAATGAAAGATTTATGGCTAAAATAAATCAGGATTTAAGAAATAGACTGGGAATTGACATTAATGCTAGTGATTTCAGTCAGATTGCAGATCATTTAATCCATAATATAAATAGTGAAATTAAAGCTGAATTATTAAATGGCCAAATAAACGAAGATTCAATATTTGGTTTTTACGAGCAGTATGTATTAGATAAATGTGAAATGATGTGGCAAAGATTATCAGTAGGAAGTTCACAAGCGGAAGAAAGATCAGTAACGCAACAAGAAAAAACAATGGTTCGTCAATTAGTAAAAGATAATGGTTTTTCACCAAGTTATGACGATGAATATCCAGATATAGAAGATAATAAATTATTATATAGTGGTGATATCTACTCTGGTCAAAATAAAGATGCAGCATTTACAAATATTGTGACATTAATCTTTATCATTGCAATAGTATTATTTGTTGGTTTAAGTTGCTTTTTGATATTCCCTTATATATTTTAGTATAAAAGTAGAAAACTTTAAATATTTTTAAACTCTTTTAAAATAAGAGTTTTTATAATTTGGCTTTTAAAATATATGATATAATACGATTAGGTGGTAAAATGGGGAAAATGGATGGTGTAGATAAACCTTTAAATGAACAAATTCTGATTTTAAAAAATATAATATTTCAAAATAAAAGACTTAGTGAGATATTAAGTATTTTACAAGGATCTAATTTACAAAACTATTATGTTAGTTTTGGTTGTATAAATCAAACTATTTTTAATTATTATCATGGTTATGATTTAAATAAGGGAATTGAAGATATAGATATTATTTATTATGATAAAGATATTTCTATAGAAAAAGAAGAAAAAACTAGGCAATATTTAAATAGTTTATTTATTAACATGGATATTTCTTTTGATATAATAAATGAAGCTAGAACTCATTTATGGTTTAAAAAGGATTATGGATATAATATTGAACCATACCAAAGTGTAGAAGAAGCAATTAGCACCTTTGGAGCAACAGTTTCATGTATAGGGGTGAGATTAGAAAAAGGTGAGTTTATAGTTTATGCACCTTATGGATTAAATGATTTGTTTAAAATGGTAATTAGACCAACGAAAAATATTTTTGGTAAAGAAAAGTACGAACAGAAAGCAATGAAATGGAAGAAAAAGTGGTCAAAATTAACAATAATATCTTGGGATATATAATTTTCAGTGTTTTCATCTTGTTTTACAAGCGTTTGTGTTTTTTGTTATAATATGATTAGGTGGTATTATGAATTTGACAAGAGAAAATTGGAGTAAAAAAGATGGCAAAAATTTTATTAAATACTTGGAAACATTAAAGAATCAAGAAAAAGTTAAATGGTCGAAAAACCTTTTAAATACTAATATGCCTGTTTTGGCAATTAAAACACCAGTTATAAAGGATATAGCAAAAAAGATTGGTGAAGGTAATTATATTTCTTTCTTAGATTTAGAATTAAACGATTATTATGAAAATTCTGCTATTAATGGATTTTTAATATCTCAAATCAAAGACTTTAAAATCATGAAAAAATATTTAGATAAATATGTATTAAAAATAGATAATTGGGCTTCTTGTGATTTGCTTTCTTTTACAGTTAAAAATCGTGAAAAAGAATTTTATAATTTATCGTTGGAATACATAAATAGTGAAAAGCCTTTTGTTAAAAGAGTTGGCTTAGGAATTTTATTTAAACTCATTGAAAATGATGATTATATTGATAAAATTTTTGCTATCATGAATAGCTTTTATGAGGAAAAACATTATTATGTTAATATGATGAATGCCTGGCTATTTTGTGAATGTTTTATAAAAAGAAGAGAAAAAACAATTGAATTTTTAAAAACTCACAAGTTAAATAAATTCACTATTAATAAAGGAATAAGTAAATGTCGTGATAGCTATCGTGTTTCTATTGATGACAAAGAAATGTTATTAAAATATAAAATTAAATAGAGAGTTTGATTTATTAGTAATTAAATTTAAAAGTTGGTGATACTATGCCTTTTACTACTGAAATAAAAAATGAAATATGTGCCTTAAACAAAACAAAAACTGAATATATCTCAGAGCTATCAGCTTTTGTTAGAAATAATAATTTTGATTATCGCAAAGAAATAAATCTTATAACAGAAAATCCTAAAGTAGCTAGACGTCTTTTTAGCTTGTTTAAAGATTTATATGATATAAATCCTAATATTATAAACGATAAATTTATTAATTTAAGCAAAAGAAGATGTTATAGGATAATAATAAAAGAAAAATTAGATATCATTTTAGGCGATTTAAATGTTTTTGATAATAATAATTATTTAGATATTCCTAAAAATTATTTAATAGAATCTATAGATGATAAAAGAGCGTATTTAAGAGGGGTATTTTTAGCAACAGGCAGTGTTAGTGATCCTAAAAAAGCAAAGTATCATTTGGAACTATTTATTGATAAAATAGAGGAAGCAGATTTTGTTTCCAAATTATTGTATTTCTTTGACATTGACAATAAAATTTTAAGAAGAGAAAAAGGTTATATGCTATATGTAAAAAAAGCAGAAAAAATAGCAGATTTTCTAAGAGTGATAGAAGCTAATAATGCAGTATTATATTTTGAAGATATTAGAATATATAGAGATCATAAAAATATGACTAATAGGTTAAATAATTGTGAACAAGCTAATATTGATAAAATAATAGAAAGTGCTAATAAACAGTTAAGTGATATAGATAAATTATTAAAAAGATATACTTTTGAATCGTTAGATGAAAAAATTCAGGAAATAATAGTTTACCGAAGAAAATACCCTGATGTTTCATTAAATGAATTAAGTAATATTATTCTATTAGAAACAGGTAATGTTATTACTAAATCAGGCTTAAATCATCGCT
>CAZITT010000008.1:10065-19816 GCA_964542235.1 uncultured Muribaculaceae bacterium
AAAAATAAAAGAAATGATTGAATAAATTCAATCATTTCTTCTTCTTTTTAACCAAAGTTCTCCACCTATTTTTTTAAATATGGAAAAAATGAATTTACTAATTATTAGATCAAATTCTCCTATATATTCGCATACTTCTGATCCATAACCAAGCTTAGCATCATTTAATCCTTTATATTTATTTTCTTTAGTAAAGTTACCGGTTATAGCATTTAAATCAAAATTTTTGTAACCGATTTTAGAATATTTATCAATTACATGCCATTTTAATAAATAGTTTGGATATAATATTTTAAATCTATTATCAAAGCCTTCAATTAAAATATAAATGGTTGTTGGAGTTTTAACTAATGATATAGTGCCAATATCTATTCCTTCAGTAAATCTTGAAAGAAAAATAGTGGCATTTTTTAATTCTTTATCGTAGGTTGCAAATCTTTTATCTGATTCCATTTTTTTATTAATGATTTTACGCATATCCATACCTTTTATTTTTCTAGATCTTATTTGATTAGCGATATCATCATTAAGAGCTTGTTCTTTTTCATACAATACTTTAATAGCTTTTAAATATTTCTCAGTATCTAATTTAGCAATATATATTTCAAAATTATTGCCAAAAAATAATTGAAAGTCATTATAATAGCTGATAGTTCTTCCTTTTTTTCGAGGAACAAATTTGTAACTTCTTCCAATATTTTCAGGAAGAAGTTTTTCTATCTGAATACCTCTACTAATTGCTTTTTTTACTTTATTGCGAACAGATTTATTAAAAAGTGGGATAACATCATCAACATTATCTTTTAAATTTATAATGGCATTCCATCTTGGCTCAAATGTTTCAAAATATAAAGTATCACCAAACGGAGTAAAACCACATTTTATTAAATTTTGTTTTGATGAAATTTTAGCAATTCCTGCTATTTTTCCTTCTTTATTTCTTTTTGTATCCATAACAGGAGGATCTATCTTAAAAAATGCTACGTTTTTCATCTTTAAATGCCAATATAGTTGATTGGTAACTTTACTTAAAACATCTTTATTTGTATAATCAATTAAAATTCCTCTTGGTGCGTAAGCATATTTAAAACCAAGAAATAAATTATTATATAAAACTAATGAAGCTCCAATTAATTCATCATTTTCTATAAACCCTAAATATTCGATCATGTATTTATTTTTTTTCATGATATTACCATAAGCTGATGTTTGATAATAACTGTGAAGAATATGATTTTTGGAAAATTCATCAAATTGTTCTGGGGTTAATTGTACTATTTTCATAATATCAGTCTCCAACATTTTCTTTAATCTAATATTATCTTTTTTTACATAAAAAAGCAATATAAAGTTCAAAAAATGGTGGATTCATAGTATAATGATTGTAGGTGATATATAAGGTGTATGATAATAAAAAAATATTCGTATTAGGGATGGCCAGAAGTGGTTATGAAGTTGCAAAAGTATTAGCGAAAAGAAATAATTATATTGTTGTTAACGATATTAGTAAAGACCAAGATAATGAAAAAGTAAAAGAGTTAGAAAGCTTGGGAGTTAAGGTTTTCTTAGGAGATCATCCGGATGATTTATTGGATGATAGCTTTGATTATATTATTAAAAATCCTGGTATTCATTTTGATCATAAATACCTAGATTTTGCCGGTAAGCATAGCATACCAGTATTAGATGAAATTGAAATTGCGTATCATTTTTTACCTAGTAATGTAAAAATAGTGGGAATAACAGGAACAAATGGCAAGACGACAACAACAACATTAACCTATGAAGTATTAAAAAAATATTTTGGATCTAGAGTTCATTTAGCCGGCAATATTGGCTTTGCGTTCTCTGGAGTATTAAAAGATATTAAAGAAAATGATATTGTAGTTATGGAAATAAGTGCTCAGCAATTACATGATATGTATAATTTTAAATGTGATGTTGCAGTTTTAACAAATATATATGGAGCCCATTTAGATATGTTTGGCACTAAAGAATACTATAATGCTAGTAAAAAGAAGATATTTAATAATCAAACTAAAGATGATATTGCAATTGTTAATGGTGGAAATACTGAAGCGAAAAATTTAGCAAGTGATATAAAATCTAATGTTAAATATTTTTCAAGCATCGATAAAGAAGCAATATGTTATTTAGATAATGATTGGATTTATTATAATGATGAAAAATTAATAGATACAAAAAAAATGAATGTTAAAGGTGTTCATAATTATGAAAATGCTATGTGCGCTATAATAGTTGCTAAAGAGTTTAAAGTTCCAGATGATGTAATATGTGATGTAGTAGAGAATTTTAAAGGAGTAGAGCACCGCATTGAATTTGTAAGAAAATATAATGATAGAGAATTTTATAATGATTCTAAGGCAACTAATATTAAAGCAACTCAAATAGCCTTATCTGCTTTTAATAATCCTGTTATATTACTGTTAGGAGGATTAGAGAGAAATCAAGATTTCGGTGATTTAAAAGAATATTTAAAATATACTAAGTTAGTTGTTGCTTATGGAGAATGTAAAGATAGAATTGTTAATATAATGAATAATATAGGTATTAAAGCTATCAAATGCAATGTTCTAGAAGAAGCGGTAAATATCGCTTATCAAAATAGTGAAGCTAATGATACAATACTTCTATCTCCTGCTTCAGCATCTTGGGATCAATACAAATGTTTTGAGTTAAGAGGAGAAGAGTTTAAAAAAATAGTTAATAAGTTAGGAGAATAAGATTATGATAACAAATATTTGGGCAAGAGAAATTCTTGATTCAAGAGGCAATCCAACAGTTGAAGTGGATTTGGAATTAGATCATTCTTTTATAGGTACAGCGAGTATTCCTAGTGGAGCATCAAAAGGAGAAAGAGAGGCTTTGGAATTAAGAGATGGTGATAGTAGGTATCATGGTAAAGGAGTTCTTAAAAGTATTGATAATATTTTGAATGTTATTAAACCTGAGATTTTAAACAAAACTTATATCCAAGAAGAGTTAGACAAACTTTTAAATGAATTAGATGGAACTTTTAATAAAGAAAAATTGGGAGCTAACAGTATTTTAGCCGTTTCATTAGCATATTTAAAAGCATCAGCGGTTAAAAATAAAAAAGATTTATATCAATATGTAGGAAATGAAAATCATTTTCCATTTATAATGATGAACATATTAAATGGTGGAATGCATGCTGATAACAATTTATGCTTTCAAGAATTTATGATTATCCCTAATTTTAGTACCATAAAAGATAATGTTAGGATAGGTTCAGAAGTGTTTCATTCACTAAAAAAAGTTTTAAAAGAAAAAGGATTAAATACTAATGTTGGCGATGAAGGAGGATTTGCTCCTAATTTAGATAGTAATGAAGAAGCGATAAAGGCGATTATTGAAGCAATAAAAATATCAGGATATGAACCGGGTAAAGATGTCTATTTAGCCTTAGATGTTGCAGCAAGTAGTTTTTATGATAAAGAAAAGAAAGCTTATCAATGTAACGATAAATCATTTAGTAGTAATGATATGATTGAAATGTATGTAGATTTAGTAAATAGATATCCTATTATTTTAATTGAAGACCCACTTGATGAAAACGATTGGGACGGATTTAAAGCCATGACAGCAAGACTTAAAGATAAAATTGTAATAGTTGGAGATGACTTATTTGTTACCAATAAAAAACTATTACAATATGGTATAGATAATAATATATGTAATGCTATTTTAATAAAAGCTAATCAAATAGGAACAGTAACTGAAACAATTGAAACAATTAGATTAGCCCAAGCTAATAATTATAAAACTATTATTTCTCATCGAAGTGGAGAAACAACGGATACATTTATTAGTGATTTAGCCGTAGGTTTAAAAACAGATGGGATAAAAACAGGATCATTAAGTAGAGGCGAACGAGTAGTAAAATATAATAGACTAATGAAAATAGAGGAACAATGTGGAAATAGAGAATATAGTATTATCAAATGATTTAGTATTTGAAAAATATAATGATGCCACTCATGAAAGTTATGTTGGATCATTAAGTGAAAATTCTGATTTAAAAGGATATATTTCTAGTTTTGGAGATCAATATATTTTAAAGTATCAAGGTCGATATAGTGGTTATTTATTATTGAAAGAAAATATTTATATGCCTGATTCGGTTAATATTACAATAGTAATCGATAAAGATAGTGACCAAATATCAAAACAATCACAATCAGGATTTGGAACTAATTTAATGTTTCTTCTTTCCAATTTTTTATTAAATTGTTATCAAAATTTAGTTTTAGAAATAGCCCCTAATAACTTGGTTAGTAAAAATTTAGCAAGTAAATTAGGATTTCAAGTTGATGATGATTTATATCAAAGGTTTATTGATGAAGGATATAATTATGTTCCTTATGTAAGAAAAAGAAGATAAAATTTTGTTAAAAGAATATACTTTATTAGGTGATATCGTTGAATATAGTTTTATTCTTTTTTTTAGCATTTATAGTAGTTTTTACAAGCATAAAAATGTCTATTTTAGTAAACGATGTAAGCAAGTTTAATAAAAGAAAAGGTTTTATTTTTGCTGGAATACTACTTGCTGGAATTACAAGCTTACCTGAGTTTGTAACCTCAATTACAGCGGTTAAAATGGGAAACCCTTATTTAGCAGTTGGTGATATTTTTGGAAGTAACGCTTTTAATATTTTTATAATGTGTTTTGTCGATTTTGTATTTTTAAATTATTTTATGTTTAATAATGTCTTTAAAAAATATTACGTAGAATATTTAATTTTAATCATTAGTTATATTGTTATGTTGTTTTTTGTAATTATAGATACTGATTTATCTTTGTTTAAAATTGGAATTCCAACGTTATTTTTTATAGGAGGATACTTATTTTATATTAAAAAAATATCAAAAAATAATAATGGTGAAAACGATAATACTTTAGATCAAAGAAATAAAAATAGGATATTAAAAATTATTTTTTATGCTAGTCTTTTGATAATTTGTAGCATATTTTTAACTAAAATTGTTAATGATTTTTCAATTAAGTATCCAACAATATCTAGCAGTGTATTTGGGGCTATCTGTTTAGGAATAACAACTAGTTTACCAGAGGTTATAACTTTTATTACGTTAGTTAAGTTAAAAAGTTTTGATATGGCAGTAACTGATATATTGGGTAGTAATATCTTTAATTGCTTTATATTAGGCATAAATGATTTTATTGTTAAAAATAATTCAATTTATTTATATACTGATTTTGAAGGATTAGGTTTATTAATGGTTTCTATAGTTATAACCATTATTAATTTCTTTCAATTATTAAGAAAAAAAGTTAATAATAAAATTTTATATTTATTTCCAACTATTCTAGTAATTTTTATTTATATTTATTTTTGGATTAGAGGTTTTGCTAAATAATAATTGATTTTTTATATATTTTGTATTAAAATACATGTATGTAACGGAGGATATTATGCAAATAGTTTTAATAGTTATATCAATTCTTTTAATTATTTTAGTTTTATTGCAAAGTGCTAAAGCAGAAGGGGCTTCACAAATTATTGTTGGTAGTAATAGTGATTTATTTGGCAATAGAAAAGAAAGAGGCAGTGAATTATTTATAAGCAGGTTAACACTTATATTAGGAATGGCATTTTTTGTAATTTGTGTTGTTATGTCGTTTATTTAATTAAGACTTGGTTTTAAGTCTTTTTTTATGATAAAATATAGATAGGATGGTAGTGTATGAAAAAAATAATTGTCGATATATTAAAAAATAATGGTCAAAATTCTTTAAGTTTTGATAGTATATGCAAAAAATTAGGATATAAAAATGATCCTGTCAAAAAAGAAGAAGTTAGAGAAACTTTAAAAGAATTGTTATATGAAAAGATAATAACATGTACAAATTCAAAACTTAATATGTTTATGCTAAGCCCTTATAAAGAAGGAATTTTTAGATTGAATAAAAAAGGTTATGGCTTTGTTGAAATATTAGGAGAAGAAGATGTTTATGTCGATGCTAAAAATGTTTTAGGGGCTTTTAATGGTGATAAGGTTTTAGTAAAAATAAGTGATGAAGAAAAAGCAAGAGGAAGAATAAAAGAAATAATTGAAAGAAAACCTCAAATAGCCGAAGTTTTAACAGAAAAAGGAATAAGATATTATCAATTTAATGGTAATAGATATCAAGTTGATATTCCTAATGATATAGTGGATGGAACCAATGTTCAAATTGTAATATCAACAGAAAAAGAAAATTCTGATATTATCGTTAAAAATATTTTAGGTCATAAAAATGATCCAGGGATGGATATAAAAAAGATTCTTTATGAAAATGATTTTGAAGATAGATTTTCCAATGATAATATAAAAGAAGATACAAAAGAAGAATTAAAAAATATTCCAGATGAGGTAAAAAAAGAAAATTTATTAGGTAGAATGGACTTAAGAAATGAAATATTATTTACTATTGATGGGGCTGATACTAAAGATAGGGATGATGCTGTTGGTATAAAAATTTTATCTAATGGCAATTATTTGTTATCTACTCATATTGCCGATGTTTCAGAATATGTTAAAGAAGGATTAGCGATTGATAGAGATGCTTATAAAAATAGTACTAGTAACTATGAAGGAGATACAAATCTACCAATGCTACCAAGGAAGTTATCAGATGGTATTTGTTCACTAAATCAAGGAGTAGATCGTTTAGCCTTATCTTTCTTCATTGAAATAAATCCTGATGGTAAAACAGTGGATTTTTCGATAAAAGAATCAGTAATTAATTCTAAATTACAAATGACTTATGAAAAAGTAAATGATATGCTAGATAAAAGAATTGTTGATAATGAATATGCTTCTTATGAAAAAGATCTTATTAATTTAAAAAAATTATCAGATATTTTATTTTTAAATAGAATAAAAGATGGCTGTTTAGAATTTGATATTGCCGATACTAAAGTTATTCTTAATGATAAAGAAGAACCAGTTAATTTTGTAAAAAAACACCAAGGAACAGGTGAAAACATCATTGAAGAGTTAATGATTGTAACAAATAAAGAAGCAGCAATGTTTATCCAAAATTTAGGGGTAAATACTTTATTTAGAGTACATGAAATGCCTGAATTAGAAAATATTCAAGAAATAGTTAACGTATTAAAAAGTTATGGTTATAAGATAGAAGTAAAACCTAGTACAAGTCCAAAATTCATTCAATATATATTGGATCAAATAAAAGAAACTGATAAATCAGAAATTTTATCTAGTTATATTTTAAGATGTATGGCTAAAGCTAGATATGATGTTATCAATTATGGCCATTTTGGAATAGGAATCAATGAAAAAAGTAAAAAGGCTTATATGCATACGACTTCTCCTATTAGAAGATATCCTGATTTAGCATTCCATCGAATAATAAAAGATGTAATCCATGGGCAGTTTAAAAAGAGGACAACTGATGAAGATTTAGAAAAATTAAGAGCTATTGCTATTTATACTTCAAAAAAAGAGCGTGATGCTCAAGAAGCGGAAAGACAGTTTTATAAAATGGAATCAGCCTTCTATTTTGAAAATTTAATTAAAAATAACATGCTAGAAGATCAATATCATGGAATGATATCAGGATTAACATCTAATTCAATGTTTGTTCTTTTAGAAAATTTAATTGAAGGCAGAGTCTCATATAGTTCAATGAATGATTTCTATCAGTTATTGCCAGAGATTCAAACTCTAGTAGGAAAAAGAAATAAGCAAGTATATCGTCTTGGAGATAAAGTTGATGTAAAAGTAGTTGGAGCATCTAAAGAAGATCGACATATCGATTTGGAAATTATTGAAAATAAAAAAAGGAAAGAAAAGTATGGAAATAGTAAATAGAAAAGCAAAGTTTAGTTATTTTATTGAAGAAGAATATGAGTGTGGCATTGAATTAAAAGGAACAGAGATAAAATCAATTAGAGATGGATCTTGTAATATTAAAGATAGTTATGGCATAATAAAAAATAATGAAGTTTATGTATTAAACATGTTTATAAAAAAATATCATGAAAGTGGTAACTTTAATCATGAAGAGGTAAGAACAAGAAAATTGCTTATGCATAAATACGAAATACAGAAGTTAAAAGGAAAAGTAGAAATGGAAGGATACACTTTAATTCCTTTAAAAGTATATTTTAAAGAAAATAAAGTAAAATTATTGTTAGGTCTTTGCAAAGGAAAGAAAAATTTTGATAAAAGAGAAGCCATTAAAGATAGAGAGAATAAGATTAAAATTGCTAGAGAATTAAAGAATTATAAATAGACAAAAAGGTAAAAATGTGCTATAATCTACTAACGGGGCTGATTTGGGCTCGACGGAATTAAAAAAACTTAGTTGGCAAGTCGGGGGCACTCGTTAAATGCGCAAACTAAATAACTGAAAACAGAAAATTAGCATTTGCCTAATTAAATAAGGCAAGCTCTTCTTATTTCTTTGTTCACGAGAAATATTAAGGGTTCATTAAAGTGAACTATATTACTGTTTTACTCAAGAATAGTAATGAATCTTTTTGAGTTAGTCATATAGTATTTGTTGATTATTTTCTATATGATGAAATTAATTAATCAACTAAACTTGTAGATGGCTCTGTAATTTTATTTTCGGACAGGGGTTCAATTCCCCTCAGCTCCACCATTAGAAAAAAATCTCGAATTTTTTCGAGTTTATGATAATGATCAACTAAAAGGTTGATTTTTTTGTTATTTACTTGAAGAAATAAAGTAAAATCAATTAAATAATGTTTTTTTAATTGTTGTTGTCTTTTTTCTCATATTGCATACAAAATATATTCAGTTGGCAAAATAGGTCCACCATAATACCTTAAATAAAATTTATAGTTAGGATTCATTTCATAAATAATTTTGGGTATTTGCCATAAATGGTCATTATTATGATAGACACTAATAGCCAGTTTGGGTTTGTATTTTTGAATTTTTTTCTTTAGCCCTTTTATAGCAGATAGTTCTCCACCTTCAATATCCATTTTTATCAGATGCACCCTTTTGTTTAATAACAATATTTTTTAAATTGAGTATATTAATATTCCTTTTTATATATTCAATATTAGCTGGTACAATTTCATAACAAAATATTTTTTTATAACAATTTTCCCCAAATACTTTTATGTATTCTGCCAATTGAATTATTTATACCTAAAAGAACATCTTAATAATGAGGTGTTTTTTATGTTTAAACCAAAAAAAATATTTTATGAACAGGCTATTGTTAATTATTATTTGGGTAAAAGTTTATTAAATAAGTATAAAGATATTCCTAAAGTAATAATAGAAAACCATAATAATATTAAAGAATTAAGAGAAAGAGAAAATAAAGATTTTCCTAAACTTAAACAATATTTAATTATTGGGATAAGAAAAACACAGAAATTTGTTCCTAATTATAAGGTTTCTAATTATTTGGTACCATATACTTCTTCTGGTTGTAGTGCTATGTGTTTATATTGTTATTTAGTTTGCAATTATAATAAATGTGCATATTTACGTTTATTTGTAAATAGAGAAGAAATGTTAGACAAAATAATAAAAAATGTTAATAAGGCAGAAAAGGATTTAGTATTTGAAATAGGAAGTAATAGCGATTTAGTTTTAGAAAATACGATTACAGGAAATTTAGAATGGACAATAGAAAACTTTGGAAAGAATAATAAAGGATATATAACATTTCCTACAAAGTTTGCGTATGTAG
>CAZITT010000009.1:0-9851 GCA_964542235.1 uncultured Muribaculaceae bacterium
TGAGGCAATATTCATTTTTTTATAAAAATCCATACACCTTTTTAAATATTCTCCATCGCCATCAACATGAAGTATTTTACCAGGTAAATAAAAATATTCATTACGATTTAAATCGACTAAATCATCCATTCTAGTCATTACTTCATCATCATCGTTTATGTCATCATAACAATCGTCACATTTTTTTAGATCATCTATCAAGCTATCAGCTATTAATCTAACATTTACTCCCTTTAGTATTACTTCATCGCCATTTATTTCAATAATTTTAAAAACAATATCATTATTATATGAATTCCTCGTCACCAAATCCCCAACATTAAAAAGCATATAATCATCTCCACATAATTATATGCTTAAACTATTAGCAATATCACAAAAGACATTGATACTTAAACACTCACTCCTAACATTTAAATCATAGTTGTACTTTTTTAATACCTGCTCTATTTTTTCTAGATCATAACTTTTTAAATTGTTTCTTAAGGTTTTTCTTTTGTATTTAAAAGCATCCCTTATTAATTTAAATAAAAATTCTTCATTTTTTACTTGGATTTTCTCTTTTGTTTTCATTTCTATTACAACACTATCAACATTTGGCTTAGGTAAAAAACAATTTCTGCTCACAACAAATAATTTAGAAATATCATAATAATAATTTAAAAATACGGTTATTGAACCATAATCTTTAATGTTTGGTTTACTTGATAACCGGTCTCCAACTTCCTTTTGAACCATTAAAATAATATTATCAGTTTCTAACTTGCTATTTATTATCTTTTCAATAATAGGAGTTGTTATATAATAAGGAACGTTTGCTACAATATATAAATTTTTATAATCATAATTACCTATTTCTTCTAAAATATTTTCTTTTAAAAAATCTTTATATATTATTTTATAGTTATCATGTCCTTTTAAATTATTTTCTATATGTTTTTTTAAATCTTCATCAATTTCATAACCAATGACATATTTAGCTTTCTTACATAATTCTTTAGTTAAAGAAGCTCCGCCTATTCCTATTTCAATTACTAATGAATCATCTTTAATATTAGCGGAAGATACTATTTTATTTAAGATATTATTATCAATTAAAAAGTTTTGCCCATATTTTTTTTTAAACTTATATCCTTTTATGTCCATAATAACCTCTAGGCACTTAATTTAATTTTAAAGGAAATTTCTCCATAATTATTATATTTTTCTCTTTCATCACTAATCCATACATTAAGTTTATATGAATGAACATCATTTATTGGACCGTTTTTAGTAAAGGATGCTTTATAAAAAGGATTATCTAGATAGTCACTCATCATTTTCCCATCTTTTTTATTTTCTTCAAAGCTCATATTTAGAGAGGGATCTTCTATTAACGAAAACATTATATCATTTGAATCTAAATTATTTATAGTGATAATATCAAATAATAAGCTATAATTTAATTTTTCATTATCTAAGCTTGTTCCTTTAATGTTTAAAATTAAACTTTGCTCTTTAATTTTATTAGTGTTTAATTCAATTACATTATCTTCTATATCAAGACTAATATTACTGTACAATGCCATATTTAAACTGCCATCTATAACATTATCTTTCTTATTGCTACTATAAGAATAAAATGAAAGCGATAAACCAATTGAAGTTATAATTAGAATAGTAATCGCTAAGATGGGTATTAAAATTTCTCTTTTATCATTTTTCATATACTCTCCCCTTCCACTTTTACTTCTAATTTAAATAATGAATCATAATTAATTTCTAAATTACTATCATCTAACCATATTTTTATTCTAAGCTTTTGAGTTGTTTTTTCTTTAGTATTACTTTTAATTACTCCTTTAAATATAACATAATCATTATCTTTAAAATCACTAACAACTGTGTCATTAGTAAATCCTAAAAGATAATCTTTATTTTGATTAGTTAACAATATATGAATTTTATCTTCTGATAGTGTATTATTTTCATTAACTATTAAAACAATATTATATTTTAATAGTTTTTCTTCTTTATTTTGATTAGCAACTATGTCAAAATCTAAATAATTGTTTTCTTTATCGTTATAATTATCTTTATTAATTATTAATTTATTAGTTCTGGTCTGAAAGGTGGTTGTTATACTATATAGATTATTCTTTGCTTTTAAACTTTCTCTTATCGTATAAAAAGTATAAACTGCACTTATTAAAACAAGGGAAAAAATTGATATAACTAGTATTCTTAAGGCTGTAGGGGCTTTTTCTTTTTTCATATTAATTTCCTTTCTACTTTCTATTTATATTATACTATATTTATATCAATTTTTATATATCTTTTAATAACCAATTCTTAAAATATCAAAGATAACATTGCGAGTTGTTCTAGCTGGAGAGGGTTCTCTTTCATATCTTTTTAATAAATCAATATGTCCCCCGTTAACAGCGCCTCCTCTATCTAAAACAATAGCATACATACCGTCTTTATCATAGGCATCAATATTTATTTTTATTATACTGCCACAAGGAAGTTCTCTATCAGCTGCAACAATTCTTACTTTACCATAATCTTTATCATTATAATAGATATTACCATTCCTAACATCTACTCTTCGGCAGGCTGTTCTTCCGCCACAACCTTCACAATCAGGCCCATAATGGGTTAAATTACCTTTAAAACTAGTTACTTTATATTTAGCATTTTTAACAGCATCACTAAAATTATTATAAAATGTTGTTTCCAATGTTCTTTTTTCTAATGTAAAATAACTATTTTGAAAATCATTAACTGATAATTTTTTATCAATGTTAGGATTTAAAATTTTAATAGTTTTAGTTTTATTAGGCGTTATATAAATTAAATTAAGACCTAAAATTAACAAAAGAAAACCTGAAATAATACAAATTATTTTACTATTTCTAAGTTTCAATATTATCACCTCTTACACATGATATATTTTATCAATTTTTATCACTTAAGTCAAATAACTTCGCTGCGTTATTGCTGGTAATTATTGCTAGATCATCTAATGTTATATTTTTTAAATTAGCAACATATTGTCCTATAATTTTTATATTTTTAGGTTCATTACATTCTCCTCTTATAGGTGATAAATAAGGACTATCTGTTTCTAATAAAATATCTTCTAGATTAATATTTTCTACTATATTTGAAAGTTTAGAATTTTTAAATGTTACTACTCCCCCTATACCTAATTTATATCCTAATTTTATATATTGATAGGCTTGTTCTAAACTGCCAGAATAGCAATGAATTACACCTTTTAGCTTATATTCTTTTAAAATATTAAGAGCACCATTATGAGCTTCTCTAACATGAACTACTATGGGTAAATGATATTTTGTAGCAATATCTAATTGTTGTTTAAATAATCTTATTTGTTCATCTTTATTTTCTTTACCATAATAATAATCTAATCCAATTTCTCCAATAGCAACAGGATTATACTTTTTTATTTGATCTTCTAATATTTTTAAGTCTTCATCTTTAATACTTTCCACTTCACTGGGATGATATCCTAATGTTAAATAACAATTTTTATATTTTTTACAAACATCTATTAAAATTTCATTACTTTCTTTATCAGAACCACCAAAAATAATTTTTTCTACCATGTTTTCTTTAGCATTTTTTATATATTCATCAAACTTATTAATATCATTGGGCAAATGGCAATGAGTATCGATTAACATTAATATCACCTTAATAAAATTATATAATAAATACGAAAATTATTAAATATCTTATTTGAAATAAAGAAATATTTTTGTTATAATATTTTAATAGAATAGAGGGATATTTATGATGTATTATATTATAATTGCGATTTCTTTTATATTACTTTCTATTATTATCATTATAATTAGTGCCAAAATTACTAATTTTAACGATTTAAAAAGAAAAATTGAAAGATCTAAGAATAATATCTCTAACGTTTTAAATAAAAAAATTGATTTGATGAACAAAGCACAAAAAGTATTAGAATCTGAATTTAAAATTGAAGCTTTCAACATTAATATTGGTAACTTAGATAACGATTACGATATAGAATTAGATAAAAATGTTGAATTAATTGAATCGAGATTAATAAGTGAAGTAAACAAAAGTGATGAGATAAAGAATAATAAAAAAATTATTGAAATTAAAAAAGATATTAAGGAAATAAATAATGATATTTTGGGATTAAAAGAATATTATAATTTATATGTTAGTGACTTTAATAAGTTATTTAATAATAAATTATATCATTTACTATTTAAGATTAGAAAGTTAAAGAAAATGGAATCATTCGACATTAAAAACCATTCTGATTTACAGATATTAAAAAATTAGTCTAGTTTAAAATCAACTGGACTAATTTTATTTTCTATTAAAAATTTATTAGCTCTAGAGAATGGTTTGCTACCAAAAAATCCTTTATCTGCTGAAAATGGCGACGGATGAGGAGATTCTATTATTAAATGAATGGGATTAGTAATTAATATTTTTTTACTTCTTGCATAATTACCCCATAAAATAAAGACTGTTGGTGTATTTCTTTCATTAATTAATTTTATTATCTCATCAGTAAATGTTTCCCATCCAATACCTTGATGAGATGCTGGTTTATCTTTTTCTACTGTTAATATACTATTTAGTAATAATACCCCTTCTCTAGCCCATTTTTCTAATGAACCAGAGTCTGAAACATCATAACCTAAATCATCTTTTAGTTCTTTAAAAATATTTTGTAAGGATGGAGGTTTTCTAATTCCTTTTCTTACTGAAAATGATAAACCTTCTGCTTCTTTTTCACCATGATAGGGATCTTGTCCTAAAATAACGATTTTAACATTATCATAATCTGTTAATTTTAAAGCTTTAAAGACATCATCTGCTTTAGGGTAACATGTTCTTTTGCTATACTCTTCTCTTACTTTTTTTACTAATTCTAAAAAATAATCTTTTGTGTATTCTTTTTCTAAAAATTTATCCCACTTAGGAGTTATCATATATACCACCATTTATATTTTACCATAATATTTCATTATTTTATCTTTTAATTTATAAATTGCATAAGTATTAATAATTGCCAATATTCCAGTTGATATATTTACCAAATTCCATATTATATTAGGACTACTCAAGGCTCCCCAAAATAATATAACACATGTTATTAATTTGAAAAAAAGGAGTGTTTTATTATTTACTTTGGAATTTAAAAATTTTAGACTGCTTTCACCATAATAATAACCCGCAATAATGGTAGAAAAGGAAAATAATATTAAAATAACAAATAATGATAAATCTCCTAAACTACCTAAATGATACGAAAATGCATATTTTATTATTTCAATACCATTTAAATTAGTAAAATTTAATATTTGATAATTCGAAGTTAATACAATTATCGCTGTAATTGTTATAATAATCAAGGTTACAAAATATACTCCAATAACTTGGGTATACCCTTGTCTAATATAATCACTTGAAGATGTTGTGCCCGAAGATATAGCTCCAGTACCAATCCCCGCTTCATTTGCAAATATTGATTTTTGAATGCCAATATAAAATGCATATAAAGCTCCCCCAATTAAAGATTTAAAATTAAAGGCTGAGGAAATAATAAATTTAAAAATATCAATTATTATATCAGAATTCTTAAAGATGACAATAACTCCGATAATTATATAAATATAGGCCATTATTGGTACCATTTTAGAACAAATATAGGCGATAGTTTTTAATCCTTTTAAAATCGTCATAAAAGATAAAATAGTAATTACTAAAGCAATAACAATTTTATTTACTTTAAATATTTCGTAAGTTAATGTCGTCATTGTATTCGCTTGAATTGTTAAAAAACAAACAATATAAGTTATTAAGGTTAAAATTGCGTAAACAATGCTAAGTTTATTTTTATTTAAACCATTTTTAATATAAAAATATGGTCCACTTTTATAATAATTACCGTCTTTTTCTTTATATATAATTGATAACATACCTTCTAAAAAGGCATTAATTGAGATTATAAAAGATCCTATCCACATCCAAAATATTGTACCTGGTCCACCTATATAAAGTGCTAATGATATTCCTGCTAATGAGCCAACTCCTATTTTACCAGCAAGTGACATCATTAACGTATCTCTTACTGATATACCTACTTCATTATTTTTTTTCTTAAAACTATTTATTATTTTTTTTATATTAATCTGAGGAAATGCTAATTTAATAGAAAAATACATACCATTTGCAAATATTAAAGCAATGGCAATCATCCAAATTATTTTGTTTATCATAGTTAAATATATGATGATAGATAAAATAAAAAACTTAAAGATTTAAATCTCTAAGTTCAATATTATAATTAATCTGAATCAATCTCTGTAATAACAGCACGTGATGAAATAGTATCGCTACTTCCTCCTCCGCTACTTGAATATGAAAACATTCCAGCTTCTAATCCATTAGCATAACCATTCCCTCTTACAAACCACGAACCAATTGATGATGGGAAACTTGCTGAATCTGAGTACCATCCTCCTGATGTACTTCCCCATGTTGATATTGTCTCTTTTGCTGCATCTCCATATTTACCTCTTCCTTGAGCATCATTATAGATTGAATAAGTATAGGCATCATAATATTTACTATTTGGAGCACTTATAAATTCTGAGCTAGATGGATAAAACGCTTTATTGCTATCTGCCATATTTCCCATTACATATTCATTTGATCCGCCACTCATATCATATATTCCATAAATATTTCCTGTTGTTGATGCTAATTGTCCTTCTGTTGTTTCATATGTGTATGTTCCATTTAAAGACCATTCTCCTGCTGCCGTTGATGGTCTTCCTAAACTTCTTCCTGTATAGATGCCACTGCTATTATTTTTGCTTACTTCGGTACATGTACCGCCTGTACATCTTCCATATTTTGAGTGGGCTAGATATGCTACAGCTCCCCATTCCATGTTTTTTATCATATGGCTTTCTCCACTTGTTATTCCATATCCACTTGCTATATTTAGCATTGATGTATAAAAGGTTGAAACACTTGCTGATCGCCACGATTTTATGTTTGGTTTTGTATATAACATTAAGTTTGTTACGTTACAATTTTCTACGCTTGGATTTGTATAACATGAACTACTAGTATCTGCACTTATCTCAAATTTTCCTACCCACATTCCTTTTAAATTTGTTCCTCCAAAGTTAAAGGCTGGATGAGTATAGGTGCTTAATCCATTTGTTAAACTTCCATTTGTTGTATCTGTACATATTTCACTTGCTGTACTGCCATTTGCTCCTAAACTATTTGTACAGCTTACTGTTCCTGTACTTGCTGTTTCATTTTCAAATGCTATACTTATTTGTTGAACTGACGTTGATCCAGTTGAAAAGTTTCTAAACATCGTATATTTATATCTTGGTATCCATACATACATCATGGCTATATCACTCATTAAAATATTGTCGCCCTCCTCATATGATTGACTTGGACTATTTATTAATATTACTGCATTGGCCCAATTTTTATTATCATAATCATACCAATTTTCTGATAAATCAGCATATACCCAGTTATTGTTTTCATATTTTACTGGTATCATATTTTCATACAGTTCTGGATAATTCGCTCCACTACTATCGATATATAAGCTAGCATTTACAGTAATATTTTTATTTGTAGTTGTTGACAATCCACTATTGCTGGTTGCTGTACAACTTATTGATTTTAATCCCGCCGTTAATCCACTGGTATTTGTTGGATTACAACTTATAGATCCGCCACTTATCCCATATGTAGCTTCATTAAAATAACTACTTACTAAATTGCTTTCTCCTTCTGCAATTGATATATTATCCAATATTGCTGTTATGGTAGGCGTTTGAGAATCTAACTTATAATTACTTGAGCATACTATATCGCTAACATTATCAGTCATATCTGTTGCTTTAGCACATATTTTATTGCTAGTTGAATTTGTGGTTATTGGTATTATTACACTATCATCTTCTACTGTTGTTGTCGGGGTACATGTTTCTTCTGTTGTGCTGCACCATAATATATTATTTATACTTGATGTGCTATCCGCTGTTGCTTCTACTGCAATACTTATTTCACTGTTATACCAACCTTTATCATTAACTGCTGTTGATGGTGTAAAGGTTATGGTTGGTTTATCAGTGTTTATTGTTATACTTTTAGTTATAGTTGTCACATTGCCCGCCATATCAGTTACTGTATATGTTACTTTCTTTAATCCCGCTACCGTTGTATCTACATTTGTTGGACTATATTCATAGCTTGATATTCCACTCAATGTATCGTCTGCTGTAACACCACTATTTAAATTTACTTCTAGTCCTTTTTCTAAATTTATATTGTTAACTCCTGTTATTGTTGGAGCTACTAAATCTATTTTATAATTATTTGAACATATTGTATCACTAGTATTTCCTGTTTTATCTGTTGCTTTGACACATACTTTATTGCTTGCTGAATTTGTGGTTATTGGTATTATTACACTATCATCTTCTACTGTTGTTGTTGGGGTACATGTTTCTTCTGTTGTGCTGCACCATAACATCTTATTTATACTTGATGCACTATCTGCTAAAGCGGCTATAGTTATATTTATAACGCTATTATACCAATCATTACTATTAGCAGTTTTTGATGGACTAAAGATAACAATTGGCTTATCGGTATTTACTATTATGTTCTTTGTTGTAGTTGCTACATTTCCTGCCATATCAGTTACTGTATATGTTACTACTTTTGTTCCTGCTATTGTCGTATTTACATTAGTTGGATTATAGCCATAACTTAATATTCCACTTAATGTATCACTGGCTGTTACGCCACTTTTTAAATCTACAGTTGCTCCTTTTGCTACTGTTATATTACTAACTCCTGTTATTATTGGTTTAGTTTTATCTAATTTATATACTGAACTACATACAATACTGCTATAATCTATATCTTTATAACCTATAACACATATTTTATTTAAATCTGATTCATTAGTAATATTTATTAAACCATTATTATTATTTACTTTATTGATTGGGATACATTCTTCATTTGTTGTTAGACACCATTTAAACGAATCCCCATCTACTTTTACTTTTACATTAAAATCTACATTGTGCCATCCATTGTTATTTGCTTTTATTTCTTCTTCAAATTTGATATCCATTGTTATTAACTTTGGAGTTTTAATTGTTATCTCACAATTTTCATCATATTCAAAATCTAATTTATCATTATTCCAATTAAATAAAATACATCCTTTTAATTCTTTTCCTGTTAATGGATCTATTGGAATATTTTTTATATATCCATTATCTAATAAGTCTGCAAATGATATCTTTTTTAAAGTATTTGGAGAACTTGTGTCTATCTTTTTAGCATATAAATAAGCTGCATCTTTTAATTCAGCTATTATTTCTTCATGTTCACTTTCTTTTTTATTTTCTTTTACTTTTTTTATTGATATATAAACACTAAAAAAGATAGTCACCAATATTAAGACTATAATTAGTATTTTTATTAATGTAGATTTTTTACTTTTTCCATCACTCATCATACCTTCAAATACCTCTCTTTATTGTTATTATTTGATATTATAAATCATAATATACCCTAATTTGATTGTCAATAAAGATAATGTTAGAAAAAGAAAAGACTGTAAATAAAAAGTAATAATATTAAAATAAATATTATTACAATTTTTTAAATTATATATATCTAGTATTAATCCACAAATCATTATTATACTTCTATTTCCTCTAGAACTTCTTTTTGATTAGCAACATAAAGATTTATATTTTCGTTTAAAACTTTATGCATTGCCTCAT
>CAZITT010000009.1:9861-18461 GCA_964542235.1 uncultured Muribaculaceae bacterium
AGGCTAAATTTGGATTATTATTTTCTTCACTTAGATGGGCTAGTATTATATGTTTAGTTTTATCTCCCATAGCTTTAGATATATATTTTGCAGAATCTATGTTAGACAAGTGCCCATCAGCTTTTAAAATTCTTTGCTTTAATTTATAAGGATATTTACCTTCCATTAATAATTTATCATCATAATTACTCTCAATGATATAACAGTTTTTGTTTTGCGTTAAATCTTGTATTTTACTGTTTATATAACCTGTATCTGTTATATAAACTACTTCTTTATTATTATTTTTTATTATCATTCCCATACATGAAACATCATGAGATAGTTCAAAAAATTTAAAAGTTATATCTTTTATTTTTAATTCATGATTAATACAATCTGTTGTATAAATTTTTATAGGATATCTTTTTAAAATAGCATCTAAACCTTTGATGTGATCATTATGATTGTGAGTAACAATAATGGCATCAATTGTTTCTAATTTAATATCTCCTAGTTTATATTCTAATTCTTTTTTGGTTATTCCAACATCAATTAAAATTTTACATTCCTCTGATTCAATTAAAGTAGAATTCCCTTTAGAGCCACTTGCTAAAACTTTTATTTTCATTAATACAACCTTAGAGGATTTATAATTTCACCATTATAATGAACTTCAAAGTGTAAATGGGTACCTGTTGATCTTCCTGTATTTCCCATGGCTCCTATAACTTGTCCCATTTCTATCCCTTGCCCTGTTTTTACATATGCCTTTGAAAGATGGGCATATACTGTTTTATAGCCATTATTATGATTGATAACAACTCTTAGCCCATAAGCTCCATTCCATCCAGCTGCTTGAACTGTTCCATCATTTGCTGCATATATTGGAGACCCGAATCCTACGGTTATGTCTAGCCCTTCGTGATATCGCCCTCTTCTCCACCCTAGGTAACTAGAAATATTGTATGGAATCTTTGTTGGCCATTTCCAAACACCGCTTCCTACCACATAAGTAGTTTTAGAATTTTTTTCAACAATACGATTAACAGCTTCTTTAGTTATTTCTGTACTAACTATTTTAGCATCATCGATATCGCCATTAGCATACTTTATATTTTTAGTAACTATTGCTGATCCATATTCTCCTTCTCTAATAATTCTAACTACACCCATACCAAGGTCATTGTTGTACCTTGATTCTGTTTGATATAATAATTTTTCATTATTTACAATTTGTTTTTCTTCAATAACTACAAATTTAGGATTGATTAACCCAATAACTACTTCTTGTCCTTTATATAAAAGAGCATCAGCACTAGTAATATTAGGATTAGCAATTAAAAATTCATTAACTGATACCTTATTAGTATTAGCAATTGATTCAACAGTATCTTTATCTTTTACTTTATATGTTTTTTGTTTTTCAGTTGTACCAAATAATAGATAAGTCGTCAACGTATCTTCATCAATAAAGATTACTTTGTTAGCCGGAATTAGTTTTTCTTTAATTACAAAATCATCTTCAATATAAACATTTTCAATAATACTACCAGTTGTCAATATTTGGTCTTGATTATTTGCTAGATATTTTTCATATTGTTCTTCATCTACAAAAGATTTCACTACTTTATTAACTGCGTTTTTAAAAATATTAACATCTAAAACATAGATATAAGTCTTTGATGTTAGATCTTCTTCATTTTTATCATCACCAATTTCTAGTCTTTCTTGTTTAGTTAATACTATTTCATAGCCTTTAATAGTAAAAGAAGCTTTTTCTTTTATCTCATTATATATATCAACAGTATTTTCTATTTCATCGCTATAAGTTATTTCTTCTTTTACTTCTAATCCATCAGGAAGATAAACATTTTTAACATTATATTTTTCTTTTATTAGCTGTTGATCTTTATTAATATAGTTAGCTAATTCTTTCTCTGATTTTATTAATCCCATTGATTTTCCATCAAGATAAACTCGGTAAGCTTTAACTGCATCATAATATCTATTAGTATTGGTCTTCATCATCATAAGGGCAAAACTAATAATAAAAGATATGAAGATAAATATAATAAATTTTAAATTATTATTCATTATTTTCCCCTTTCGATGATTCTTTTTTATAGTTTACAAAAGTACTAGTATTTCTTTTAAAATATAAATCAATTGTTGTTGTAATACCATTTCTATGTTTAGCGATTATTAGTTCACAAGGGGCCCCACCATCTGGTCTTTTTTTCTCTTTATCGTAATAATCTTCCATATATAAAAAAGCTACTATATCAGCATCTTGTTCAATAGATCCTGATTCTCTTAAATCGGGCAATATTGGTCTTTTATCTGCTCTTAAATCAACTGGTCTTGACAATTGAGATAAGGCTACTACTGGAATATCTAACTCTAGTGCCATTGTTTTTAACGATCTCGATATTTCTGCAACTTCTTGTTGACGGTTTCCTGCATATCTATTCCCACCTTGAATTAATTGCATATAGTCAATGATTACTAGCCCTAATCCATCTTCACTACTTGCGAGTCTTCGACATTTTGCTCTAATATCACCCACAGTAATCCCTGACATATCATCAATATATATTTTAGTTTCTCCTAACTGGCTCATTGCCTCATTTACTCTTGTCCAGTCTTCACTATATAATCTACCGGTCATCAATTTTTTACCATCGATTTGGCCAACTGAGCTTATCATTCTGTTGGCTAATTGTTCAGCACCCATTTCTAAAGTAAATATTGCTACTGTTTTACCAGAGTTGATAGCGACATTGGTAGCTAGATTTAAAGCAAAAGCACTTTTTCCCATACCAGTACGAGCTGCCAAAATAATTAACTGTTTACCTTGAAGTCCTGATGTAACCTTATCAAAGTCATACCAACCAGTTGCTAAACCTGTTACTTCGCTTTTATTTTGCGCTAAGTGTTCTAAGTTTTTTTGAGTACTTGTTAAAACTTCAGCAATTGGTTTTAATTCTGATGCTTTTCTTCTTTTAATAACATTAAGTATTTTTGATTCAGCTTGATCTAGTGTTTCGTTAACACTATCTTTATGATCATATCCCAAAGTAACTATATTGGTTGCTTCTTCAATTAAACATCTTAATACATAACATTCCTCTACTATTTTAATGTAGTAATCAACGTTTGATGCTGTTGGAACATACTCAACAATTTCTGTTAAATATTCAATATCACCTGCTAATTTTAAAGATTTTTTTTCTTTTAATTTAGATGATACAGTTGTTATATCTATTGGACTGCTTTCGTTTACTAAATCTTTGATAGCCCTAAAGACTGTTGCATTTTTTTCAGAGTAAAAATGTTCTGGATACAACGTTTCAATTGCTTTTTCTAATGCATATTTTGATAAAAACATTGATCCTAGAACTGATTTTTCTGCTCCTAAATCATTTGGCATTTCTTTGGCCATAATACCCCACCTCTACTTTGCGATTTTTATTTTAATAGTTGCTGTTATTTTTTTATAAATCATTATATCTATATTATATATTCCCAATGTTGATAATGGTTTTTCTAATAATATTTGATTTTTTTCTATTTGATAATTTTTCTTTTCTAACTCTTCTTTTATTTGCTTAGCTGATACACTTCCAAAAACTTTATCTTTTTCACCAGTTTTTAATTTAAATTCTAAAGTTAATTTTTCTAGATTTTCTTTTAAATTTTTAGCTTCTCTTATTCTTTTTTCTTCTTTTGATTCTTCTTCTTGTTGCTCTTTTTTTAATACTTCAATTACTTTTTCTGTTTTTAATACTGCTAAGTTATTTTTAAATAAAAAGTTAACAGCATATCCATCTTTTACTTTCTTAACTTCGCCTTTTTTCCCTTGTCCTTTTACATCTTTTAAAAATATTACTTCCATAGCCCCTCCTATAATTTATTTATAAATTGTTTTAGTTCTTTAAATATTTTATCAATATCTTTTGTATCTATTGCAACTGCTGCTGCTCTACTTGTTCCTCCACCATTAAATTTTTTTAATATCGAACTAACATCTACTTTACCTATTGATCTAGCACTGATGCCTAATTTGTCGTCTTCTAGAAAACCTAACACAAATGATGCCTCAATCTTTTCAAATTGTAAAAGAGTATCGGCAATCTTGGCTAAATCTTCTCTTTTAAATTTATCTTTTTTATTGCCTTTGGTAAGGGCAACATTTTTAGAGGTGATATCTATATCATACAACATTTTTTGTCTATTGATATATTTTTTTAAATCTTGTTTTAATAAATATTGAACTTCATTGTTAGAAGCATTATTATTTGTTAGATAATAAGCGGCTTTATATGTTTTATCATTTGTTTTTAAGGTAAAGTTGTTAGTATCTAAAACAATTCCTGATAAAATAATTGTTGCATAGTCTTTAAGCAATTTTATCTTTTTTAAAGATAAAATATCAACTATTAATTCACATGTACTTGATACATTCTCAATGATATACGAGTGAGATGTTTTAATTATTTCTTTATCTTTATCATGATGATCAATTACAATAATATCTCTAAAAATATTAAGAAGTTCTTCGTTTTGTAATAAATAAGGTTTGTTGGTATCTACAATAATTAACAATGGGTTAACTCCAAAAATGTTAAGATCTTCTGTTTTTCTAATGGGAATTTTATTTTTTATTTTTTCAAGGGCTCTTGATACACTTTCTTCATGCTTTTTATCATCGATTATAAAATAAGATTTCTTCTTGCAAAATGTTGATAATATATATGCTCCAATCATAGCACCTATTGCATCTAAATCTAAGTTTTTGTGTCCCGTTATATAAACAACATCATGTTTTTTTATTTCACTTATTATTTCCTTTGTTATTTTTTTTATATTCATACCGATGCCTCTTTTTCTTATAATTATTATACAATAAAATTATTTTATTATAAAGAAAAAATGTAGTATAATCATTTCTACATTTTTTTACTTTATTTAATCTATTCTTCTAGATGATCCTTTATTAACTGTAGGCGCTTTAGAAGGTGGGGTGTATTTATCATATGCCTCAAGCCTTTTATTTCCCATTTTTTCTCTTTTTCTTTGATCTTCTTCAAAAGCAAGAGCTCTTTTTAATTCTACATTTAAATCAGTAATTTTCGTATTTATCTCTGAAATCTCAATATCAATTTGAGCTTTTATTTTTTCCAAAGATTTAGAAATTTCAAATATTGATGTTGCTGTACTTAAAAATTTCCCGCCATCTGCTCCTTTATTATTTACTTCATCAATTATTTTTAATCCCTTTTCAATATTTGCAGCTGCTTTATTCATTTCATAATAAATTCTTAAATTAGCACCAGATAGCGATGAAATCTTTTCTTTTAAGGCTGCATATTGCGATAACTTAGCTCTATATTGAGCTATCTCATTACTTATTTGCACTGAACTTCTCATATTGTTCCTCCATCAGTGTAAATCCCTAATTTATTAACTCTAAAATAAATATTTTGTTCATATGTATCATGTATTGCTTCCCCATGGTCACTAATAGTCAAATTAATAAATTTTAAATTATTATCATAACCTTGCCCTTTTATCCCATCAAGGTAAAATTCATTGTTAGATTCTATTTGATCTGGGCCAAGGTCATCTCCATATATAGTTACTTCTACACCTTTTAGTAAAGCAGCCTGAACATCTGCTTTAAGATCTTCCTTTTTTGTATTTCTATAATTTTCATCAGTAGTGGGCTCAATTACTGTAACACTAGAAAAATATTTTTTACCTGTTACACTATTTTGTCTATCAATTAAATAAACTGTTCCATCTTCATTTTTAATAGTTCTTCCTGCCAACTCCATTCCCCCTCTTGATGATGCGCTAGAAACAACTAAATTTATTTCTTTTGGATTGCTTATTCCACAAGATTTTCTTACACCTTCAACCAATTGTATTGTTTTATTTTGAAACTCTTCATTCTTAAATGATCCCGATGCGCCGCCGCCGGGTCTTGGCATAATAATAATATTATTTGAAGAAAATTTGCGATAATAAATTTCTCTCCATAGGGAATGAACATTGCCTTGGTTTTCTTTGCCAATTAAAGGTCCACTGTCAGGTAGAACCAAACTAATAGAAGTATTAGAAGTAATTTTGCTTGGTATATAGATGGTTGTTCCTTCTAGTCCTTCAGGTAATGGACCCCTGTGTTTTTCTCCAACATAAACATAATTGATATCTTTTCCTTTACCAGGTAAAGATGTGCCCGGATAAACAAAATAATTAACTCCCGGTTTAAGCGGATATTGGTTACCATCATAGTTAAAATTAAAAGTTCCATCACTATTTAAGGTAATTGGTGCTCCGGCTTCTTTCATAATACTACCATCATTTCCTATATTCTCTATATCTCGTACATGTCTTTCCCAATTTTCCAATAATGTCCCATAATTTTTTATTTGTGGTGCCAATCTAAACACTTTTTCGCTTAGGGATAAAAGCATCCCTTTACCAGAAAAATCGCTTGGAATATCACTGTAATTAATTCTATATTGTCCTATATTACTAGCTAATGTTCTGGCACGCTCAATGTTGTTCTTACATTCAGAATAATAGCTTTTATTATATTCAAAATCATTTTGATTATTTTGTGGTGGCATTACAATCCCCCTTCCTCACAACTTATTAAAAATATTAGAATAAGTCTTCTTCGATTTTTCCTCCAATATTAGTATCCATTTTTTCATATTCATTCACTGTATTTCTTAAAAACATCACATACTTTTGAAGCAATTCGTAAAAAGCGTCGTATTTACTTGCTAAAGCCATATATTTATTATGCAAGTTTTCTGCTGCATCACTTTGCCAAGTAGTATCTTTATTTAATCTGTTCATTTCTGAAGTAATATCTTCAAGTATTCTCATAATCTTTTTAGATGACATTTCTATATTATCTGCTACTTCTCTTACTCTATTATAAGTAATATTTTCCATTAAACTCATTCTATATCCCCCTTACCTATACTACTAGCCGCTTCTGTTATCATAGCTTTCTTTTTATCAATATAAGTAGCAGACTGTTCACAGAAAGAACCATAATTATCTACTATTTTAGTCAATTCTTCCATAGAATTTTTATAACCTTCTATGTTATTAACAAAGGCTTTGTTATCTTCCCCTGTCCATCCTGTTTTTAACTCTTCTACTGATGAAAAAATTTTATTTATTTCTGTTTTTAAATCGGCTGTTTTTTGTCTAACTTTTCCACCAATATCTCTTAAAGCTCTCGTATCAACTCTAAAATTATTTCCCATAATACATCTCCTTATTATATATTTATAATTTAATTCTATTATTATTTTAACTTGTTGTCAACAAATTTGTCTATTTTAAAGGTTTTGATAAAAAAAGAAATTATTGAAGTGAACCCCAAATAGTTCACAACAATAAAAAGAGAGTCAGGAATTTATTCTTGGCTTTTTTGACTTTAAACGAATTGTATTGTAGAATAATATCCATTCTTCAACAAGAATTATGTATTCTTGTAAAGATGTGATATTATTATTATACAAAGTTTCTTTCTTCAATATTGAGTGAAAACTTTCCATTGGAGAATCATCAATTGGAGTTCCTTTCCTAGACATAGAAATGGTTATTCTATTTGATTCACAAATGGCTTTGTATTCAAAAGATGTATACTGAAATCCTTGATCACTGTGAATGATTAGATTAGTTACATCTTTTTGTTTAGCCAAAGCTTCGTTTAATGTATTGGTTACTAGTTGATTATTGTTGAATTTACTTATTTTATAAGCAACAACTTTTCTATCATATAAATCTATTATTGTAGATAAATAAGCACGATGGTTTCCAAATATCAAGTAAGTTATATCTGTACACCATATTTTGTTTGCTTCTTCTACATTAAAATCTCTCTTAATTAGATTAGGCTTAACATTTTCTTCTATTCTTTTATAAGTAACATTAGGTCTTATTCTCTTTATATATTCTGGTTTTATATAGTATTTATTCATTATCCTTTTCACTTTTTTATGATTAAATATTACACCATACTTAATCTTTAAGCCTTCTGTTATCCTACGATATCCATATGTACCTTTTGAATCATCAAATATTTCTTTTATAATTAAATAATCATAATAATCTTTATCTGACTTATTCCTATATTTGTAATAAGTTCTTTTACTTATTTCTAAAACGGCACACATATTGGAAAGTTTATATTTATTAATATATAAATTAATAAATGTCACTTTCTCTCTCGTTGTGCCTTTAGGAAGGCTTGGTATTTTTTTAGTATTTCATACCTTTCTTTGTAATCTATATTTTCTTCTTTTCTATTACCACGTTTGCTTACTTGATTATTTAAGTGTCCTTGTCTTTTATATTTGTAAATCCATGTATCTACTGTTCTGTATGAAATATTATATTTTTTACCTAATGACATAGAGCCACCATGTGTACCTTTTAAATATTCTTGTACAATTTTTAGTTTAAATTCATCTGTATATTTTTTAAATCTTTGTCCTTTTTTGGCCATAAAAAATAACATCTCCTTTCTGAGATGCTATTTTATCAAAAATTCTCTTTTTATTAAAGTGTCCTAAACAGGGTTCACTTCA
>CAZITT010000010.1:0-6098 GCA_964542235.1 uncultured Muribaculaceae bacterium
GAAGAAGATATGAAAAAATCATATGAAAAAATGCATCAAGTATATTTAAATATTTTTAATAGACTTGGAATAAGAATCATACCAACTGTAAGTGATAATGGAGTTATCGGAGGTAGCGTAGCGGAAGAATTTCAAACGATAATGAGTTTGGGCGAAGATGTTATTTTATACGATGAAGAAAATAACATAGGAATAAATAGTGAAGTATTAGGATTTAATAATAAAGATGAATATTTAAAACAATTAGGAATAAAAGACATAAATAAATTAATAAAATATAATTCAGTTGAACTTGGCAATAACTTTCAATTAGGAACTAAATATTCAGAAAGTATGAAATTATACTATACTGATGAAGATGGAAATAATAAACCATATTATATGGGATGTTATGGAATAGGACTTGGAAGAATAATTGCTGCCATTATTGAATCAAGTGTTTTAAAAGATGAAGATGGCTCTATTAAGGGAATATCTTTACCTAAAGAAGTAGCTCCATATTTAGTTCATATTGTTTATAAAGATGATAAAAAAGATCAAGCTTTTAAATTATATCAAGACTTATTGAATAATAGTATATCAGCTATAATTGATGATAGAAGCGATATGATGATTGGGACAAAAATAAAAGACTGCTTTGTTCTTGGAACTCCTTATTTAATAGTTATAGGAGATAAACTAGATAATAATGTTTATGAATTAGAAGATACTAAAACGAAAGATAAAAAAGAATTTAATCTTGACGATTTAATCAGTTATTTAAAAAAATAGAAGCCTTTTGGCTTTTTTTCTTGTTAAACAAAGGTAAAAGTGTTAAAATGTGAGGTGGTGATTACCATGAATATTAAAATTATTAACTTAAGTGTTAAAACAAAAGAAAAACAAATTTTAAATAAATTAAATTTAGAGATAAAAGAAGGGGAAATTCATGCTTTAATGGGCCCTAATGGCATAGGAAAATCAACTTTGTCAAAAGTAATTATGGGGGATACTAACTATACTATTTTAGATGGAGACATTAAAGCAAATAATCAATCTATTCTGTCTTTAACAACTGATGAAAGAGCAAGATTAGGCATCTTTTTATCATTTCAAAATCCAATATCAATCGAAGGAGTAACTAATAGCGAACTTTTAAGAAGTGCAATTAATGCTAAACAAGATGAAACAATAGGATTATATGATTTTCTAAAAAAAATGGAAAAAAGCTTAATTTCCTTAGAAATGGATAAAGCAATGATTCACCGTGATATTAATCAAAATTTCTCAGGTGGAGAAGCTAAAAAGAATGAAATATTACAAATGAAAATGCTAAATCCAAGTTTTATTATTTTAGATGAACTAGATTCAGGTCTTGATGTTGACAGTTTAAAAATTGTCTCTAAAAATATTAATGACTATCTTAGTGATAATCCTAAAACAAGCATTTTAATGATTACGCATTATCCTCGTATTTTAAATTATATCAAACCAGATTACGTTCATATTTTATTAAATGGTAAAATAGAACAAACAGGTGGCATGGCACTTGCTAAAGAAATTGAAAAAGAAGGATATAAATTAATTAATAATGAGCCAGATAAATTATGCGAGGAATCTATCAATGAATAAAATAGAAATAGTAGAGGATAAAATTATTAATAATTCTTGTTTTAAAATTATTGATAATACATTATCAATTGATAAGGATAATGATTTAAAAATAGATATTGCTAATTCAAATATTAATCTAAAAATAATATTAAAAGATAATATTAAAATTCACATTTTCTTTCTCATAACAAATTCTACTATTGATGAAGAATATATATTAAATGGCAATTCTTATTTAAGAATAGATAAATTCTCTTTAAATACTACTAATAATACAATTATTGATTTAAATAAAGAAAAATCTAAATTAGATTATATATATTCAACAATTAATACTAGTAGTAATAATTATAATCTAACAGTAAATCATAATTATAAAGATACTGTTGTTAATATTTATAATCATGGTATTAATATCGGTGATAGTTTAAGCTTTATAATAAATGGCAACATTTTAAAAACAGCAAGTAATGTTACATGTAATCAAGATAGTAAAATAATTACATTTGATGATAACAGATCAGAAATTATTCCTAATTTTATTATTAGCAATAATGATGTGATAGCCAATCATGCATCATATATTGGCAAATTTAAAAAGAATGATTTATTTTATTTAAAGTCAAGAGGAATAAAAGAAAGCATTTGTTATAAAATTCTTATCAAAGCTTTCTTAGCAGGAAAAATGAACCTATCTTATGATGAAATGGAAAGTATTTTAAAAATAATAGATAATTATTGGAGGTGAAATTATGAATCGTGATGATTTTCCAATTTTAAAAAATAATTTAATATATTTTGATAATAGTGCTACTACCTTAAAACCTAAAAAAGTAATAGATAGCATAGTAGATTACTATAGTAATTATACGGCTAATGCCCATAGGGGAGATTATGATAATAGCATTAAAGTTGATACAATATATGAAGGTACTCGTCAAAAAGTAAAAGATTTAATTAATGCGGATAAAGTAGAAGAAATAATATTTACTAAAGGAACGACTGAATCATTAAATATGATTGTTAAATGTTTTATGAAATATAATTTAAAAGAGGGTGATGAAGTTATCTTATCAAAAGCAGAACATGCCTCTAATATCCTTCCTTGGCTAGAGTTACAAAATGAAATAGGGATAAACATAAAATATGTTCCCCTTGATGATTTAAAAATAACGTTTGATAACATTAAAAAAGTAATTACTGATAAAACAAGAGTAATATCACTTGCCCATATTAGCAATGCAGTAGGTGATATAAGACCAATTAAAGAAATTAGTAGTTATATAAAAGATAAAAACATCTATTTAGTAATAGATGGAGCGCAAAGTATACCTCATATGAAAATAGATGTTAAAGACTTAAATATTGACTTTTTAGCCTTTTCGGCCCATAAGATGTTAGGCCCGACCGGAATTGGGGTTTTATATGGCAAGTACGAATTACTTAATAATATGAAGCCTTTAACAGTAGGAGGGGGAATGAACAACTATTTTGAGGCTGATGGAGATTATTCTTATAATCTGTTACCTTCTAGATTAGAAGCCGGTACTCAAAATATTAGTGGCGTTATTGGATTAGGCGCTGCAATTGATTATTTAAACAGTATTGGTTTTGATAAAATAAAAAAATATGAGGATGAATTAAGAGAATATCTAATAACAAGAATGAGTGAGTTAGATAATGTTAAAATATATAATAAAAATAGTAATAGCAGTATTGTAATTTTTAATGTTGACAATCTATTTCCTCAAGATGTATCAGTTTATTTAAATACTAAGCATATCTGTATAAGAGCAGGAAATCACTGTGTTAAGATGTTAAAAGATGATTTAGGAATTAAAAATACTTGTCGAATAAGTTTATATTTTTACAATACCAAAGAAGAAATAGATAAATTAATCGAAGCTTTAAAAGAAAAAGATATATTGAAATTGGTGGTATAAATGAATAGTGAAATAAAAAGAGAAATTATTATAGAAAATTATAACAATCCTTTTCATAAAAATAGTGATAATGTTGATAAATACATTAAAGTTAATACTAATAATGAATCATGCATTGATAATATTGATATTTATTTGTTAATTGAAAATGATATTATTAAAGATATTAAGTTTGATGGAGAAGCATGTGCTATTTCAACATCAGCAACATCAATTATGTTAAAACAAATAATTGGTAAAAATATTAATGAAGTAATAAAATTAATTGATAATTATGAAAATATGATAAATGAAAAACCATATGATAATGCCTTTTTAAATGAATTAAATGTATATGATGAAATATATAAGCAACCTAATCGTAAAAATTGTGCTTTATTGCCGGCAAATGCTATTAAAAAAGCAATAGATATATATAAAGGTGTCTAATGATTATTCAAGGTTTAAAAAAAGAAGATATTATAACAATATCAAAATTAAAAAAAGAAGATGATTGGGTTAAAGATTTCAGATTAAAAGCTTATCAAGAATTTATTAAATTAGATTTGCCGAAGTTTGGCCCTAAAATAAATATTGATTTTAATAAAATTCTTTATTATAAAAGTAATAATCATAAAATAGAAAACTCATGGAGTGATATAAATAAAAATATAAAAGATGAATTTAAAAATCTAGGCGTTATTAGTAGTGAATGTAAATTAGATGGAATAGGTGTTCAATATGAGAGTGAAGTAATTTATCATAACATGATCGAACAAATTAAGAAAAAAGATGTTATTTTTACTTCAATAGAGGATGGTTTAAAAAAGTATCCTGAAATTGCTAAAAAATATTTTTCTAAGATAGTTGATTTTAAAGAAAATAAATTTACAGCTTTAAACAGCAGTGTTTTTAGTGGTGGAAGTTTTATTTATATTCCTAAAAATACTAAGTTGGATAGACCTCTTCAAAGCTATTTTAGAATTAGCAGTAAAGATTTAGGTCAATTTGAAAGAACATTAATTATAGTAGATGATAATAGTGAGCTACATTATATTGAAGGTTGTACAGCCAAGGAATATAGCCAGTCAAACTTACATGCCGCAGTTGTTGAAATATATGTTGGTAAAAATGCCAAATGTCGTTACTCAACTGTTCAAAACTGGAGCTATAACGTCTTAAATTTAGTAACAAAAAGAGCGTTAGTAGACGATGATGCTACAATGGAATGGATTGATGGCAATATTGGATCAAGTATTACAATGAAATATCCAGCATCAATATTAAAAGGTGATAATTCAAAAGGAACTTGTATTACAATTAGTGTTGCTAAAAATAATCAAATAATTGATAGTGGTGCTAAAATGATTCATTTAGGGAAGAATACCACTAGCAATATTATTTCAAAAAGTATCAGTAGAAAAGGTGGCAATGCTACTTATCGAGGCAAGGTTGTAATAGAAGAAGGAGCTTCTAATTCATCTTCAATGATTAAATGTGATAGCTTAATTTTAGATGAGTTATCTAGTAGTGATACATTCCCTACTAATATATGTAAAAATAAGACTAGCACCATTGAACATGAAGCAACGGTCTCCAAAATAAATCCAGATAATTTATTTTATTTGATGAGTAGAGGAATATCAAAAGAAAGAGCAATAGAACTTATAATTCTTGGTTTTGTTGATAGGTTTAAAGAAGAGTTACCACTTGAATATGCCGTTGAATTAAATCAATTATTAAAAGATAATTTATAAAAGTACTAAGGTACTTTTTAATTTTACTATTTTTTTAATGCATGCTATAATTATAACTATCTCATAAACTAAAGAAAGGAAAATACTAATGGCATTTGGTAAGAAAAAATTAAAAAGTCCTTGGACAAAATTGTATAATGGAGTTTTACCTCATTTAAAATATTTTGATGGATCAATTAGTGAATATTTAGAGTATTCAGCAGGTAAATATCCTGATTACAAAGCCTATAATTATTTTGGGATTACTAGAACATACAAAGAGTTAATTAAAAAAATAGAACAAACAGCTAAAGCATTAAAAAAACATGGCGTAAAAGAAAACGATAAGGTTACCATTTGCATGCCCAATACTCCTCAAGGCATAATCATGTTTTATGCTGTTAATATGGTAGGAGCAATCGCTAATATGGTTCATCCTTTATCTAGTGAAAAAGAAATAGAATATTATTTAACCTCTTCAGAATCAAAAATATTATTAGTAATTGATATTGCTTATAGTAAAGTAATGAATGTTATTAACAACACTAAATTAGAAAAAGTTATAGTAGCAACTGGTAGTGATGAATTAGGATTTATTCCGCAAATAGCCTATTGGATTTTAAAAAGTAAAAATAAAAAGATGATGCTACTTGATAATAGAACAACTTCTTGGCAGTTATTTTATGAATCAGGAAGAATATATGATGGGAATTTTAAGATAAAAAGAAAACCAGCCGATCCTGCTGTTATTTTGTATAGTGGTGGAACAACTGGAAATCCTAAAGGAATTTTATTATCGAATTTAAATTTTAATGCCTTAGCTCTTCAAAGTCACTTAATGTGCGAT
>CAZITT010000010.1:6108-17628 GCA_964542235.1 uncultured Muribaculaceae bacterium
AAAGAAGGCGATTCTATTTTAGCAATTATGCCTATTTTTCATGGTTTTGGCATTGGTGTTTGCATTCATACGCCACTTTGTGCTGGAATGTGTGTTATCTTAATACCGCAATTTAAAGCTAAAGAATTTGATAATTTAATAGAAAAATATCAGCCTAATTTTATTGCTGGAGTTCCCACTCTTTTTGAAGCTTTAGTTAAAACAAGAGGTATGTCTCCTAACGCTTTATCATCAGTTACCTGTATTGTTTCAGGAGGAGATACATTGCCCCTAGAATTAAAAAATAAAATTGAAGAATTCCTTAAAGATCACGGATCAAATGCTATTGTTAGAGTAGGCTATGGATTAACTGAATGCGTAGCTGCCAGCTGTCTTACTCCATCTAATTATTTTAAAGAAGGCATCATCGGCGTTCCTTTTCCAGATATGTATTACAAAATAGTAAAAAATGGTACTCATGATGAGGTAGATTTTAATGAAGATGGCGAAATATGTATTAATGGACCTACAGTAATGATGGGATATTTTAACAATACAAAAGAAACGATGCAAGTATTAAGAAAGCATGATGATGGTAAAATATGGCTACATACTGGCGATATTGGTTGTATGGATAAAGATGGTTTAGTTTATTTTAAGCAAAGAATAAAAAGAATTATTATTTCTTCAGGCTATAACATATATCCATCATATATAGAAAGTATAATTGATAAACATCCAGCGGTACTTACATCAACCGTTATTGGGATTGATCATCCATATAAGATTCAGGTTGCTAAAGCATTTATTGTATTAAAAGAAGGAATAGAACTTAATCATAAACTAAAGGAAGATATTAAAGAATATTGTCAAAAAAATATTGCGAAGTACGCAATGCCTTACGAATTTGAATATCGTGATTCAATACCAAGAACTTTAGTAGGTAAAATAGCTTATGCTAAATTAAAGGAAGAAGAAAAAAATGAAAGATAAAACTTATCTAGCTTATAAAATATTTAGACCATTTATTGAAACTTATATCAAATTAAAACATAAACCAATCATTGTTAATAAAGAATATATTCCTAAAGAAGGACCAACTATTATTTGTGGCAATCATTTAAATTTTGTTGATTCACTTCTTGTAGGAATGTCAACTAAAAGAATGGTTCATTTTTTAGCCAAAAAAGAGTATCATGATAATCCATTTACTAGACCCTTTTTCAAAATAGTTGGAACAATCCCTGTTGATAGAAATAATCAAGATCCCAATGCTAAAGAAAAAGCTAAAGAAGTATTAAATAGTGGTGGAGTTATTGGAATATTTCCTGAAGGAACTAGAAATAGAACTGATGATAATCTATTACCATTTAAATTTGGAGCAGTATCTTTAGCTAAAAAAACAAATGCTAAAATAGTACCATTCGCTATTACAGGAGCTCGTTACAAAAAAATAGATAAATTAAAAATAACGTTTAACAAACCATTTGAAGTAGGAGATATGTCCTTGGAAGAAGCAAATGAAAAGTTAAAAAATATTATTGAAAAAATAATAATGGATAATAAATAGTACCAATGGTACTTTTTATTTTAAAATAAAGGGATTCATTTAAGTAACAAGTAATAATATTTTAGGAGGATGTTTATGTTACTTAACATTGAAAATTTGACAAAAGAATATCAAATAAATAAAAAAGAAAAAATAAAAGTATTAAAAGATATTAATTTAAGTTTTAATTATGGTGAATTAGTTGCAATTGTTGGTGAATCAGGCAGTGGCAAATCAACACTTTTAAATTTAATAGGTGGTCTTGATAAAGAATATACAGGTAATATTAAAATAAATAATAAAGATTTGAAGAAATTAGGCGAGAAAGCTATTAGTAACTATCGAAAAGAAAATATTGGCTTTATTTTTCAAAGTTTTAATTTAATTGACCATCTTTCAGTTAAGGATAATATTTTATTAGCCTTAAAAATATCACGCATTCCTTTAAATGATAAATTGGATAATATCTTAAATGATCTTGGAATAAAGAATTTAAAAAATAAAAAGATTAACTTATTATCAGGAGGAGAAAAACAAAGAGTAGCAATTGCCAGAGCCTTAATAAAAAAACCAGATATCATCTTAGCTGATGAACCAACTGGAGCACTTGATTCTAATAACACTTTAGAAATCATTAATATTTTAAAAAAAGTTGCTAAACAAGGTAAACTTGTTATAGTAGTAACTCATTCTAAAAAAGTAGCCGCAAACTGTGATCGAATTATTGAAATTAATGATGGGAAAATTATAAATGATAGTAAGAAAAATATTAAAAATAATATTATTAGTAGTAATAATTATCAGCATAAAAAAATAAAACTGATATCTCTTATTAAATTAGCCCAAGATAATTTTAAAGAAAAAATAAAAAGAAATTTATTAGTATCAATAGGTTCTTCTGTTGGTATTTTAAGTATTATTTTAATGTTATCTATTAGTAATGGCATCAAAGAATATATGACTAATGGCGTTAAAGAGTTTATAAACCCTAATATAATAGAAATAAGTAAAAATGGTGAATATTTTAATAGTAATGATATAGAAAAATTAATATCAATAAAGCATGTTGTTAAAATAGAAAAAAATTATTTGCAAGTAATAGAAGATGGAAAAATAATAATAGATAATAAAGATTACCCAATTAATTTAATTAGTACGATAAATTCTAATGTAAGTACCAATATACTAAAAGGTAATATTAAAGATAATAACATATTAGTTAATGACAATTTAGCTAATCAAATAAGAGAAAATATATTAAATAAGAAAGTTAAATTAGAAATAGCTATAAATAATAAAACAATCAATATAAATAAAAATATAAGTGGAATTTCTTTAGGAACAAATATAAATGAAATTGCTAATAATTATTATGCAATTTATTTTAATTACGATGATTTAGTCAATATTTTAAATATTAATCCCAATAGTATTTATATTTATTCTTCAGATATTAAATATAATGATTACTTAAAAAAAGGAATTGTTAAATTGGGATATGATATTATCGATCCATTATCAGTAATAAATTCATATCTTGATTCTTTAAGTATCATTACTTATGTATTATTAGGAGTATCTGCAATATCTATTGTTGTTTCAATGATTATGATATCAATAATTTTATATATTAATGTAATTGAAAGAACTAAAGAAATAGGAATTCTTAGGGCTTTAGGATTAGAAAAGAAAAAAATTAAGACTTTATTTGTTTTAGAATCTTTTATAATAGGATTAATGAGTGGGATAATTAGTATAATTAATGTTTATTTTGTTTCTTTTTTAGCCAATATCTTAAGTAATAAATATTTTTATATTTCAATTGTAAAAGTAAATGTTTCATATATAATAATAGGGCTTTTAATTAGTATTACAACTAGTGTTTTAGCCGGATTATATCCTGCTAATAAAGCTACTAAATTAAACCCAATTGAATCTTTAAGGAGAGAATAAATAACCTATTTATATTTTTTAAAAGTTGAAGTATAATTAATATAGGAGTAAGTTATGGAAAATGTAAAAATACTTTATGAAGATAATCATTTAATAGTCATCATCAAACCAAGAAATGTATTATCACAAAAAGATAATACCAACGATTTAGATATGCTTACTATTTTAAAAAAATATATTAAAGAAAAATATCATAAACCCGGAAATGTTTATCTAGGACTAGTCCATAGGTTAGATAGACCAACTGGAGGTATAATGGTATTTGCTAGAACTTCAAAAGCGGCAAGTAGATTAAGCGAAGATATTAAAAATGATAACTTTTGTAAAAAATATTTAGCAATAGTCCATGGTGCTTTTAAAGAAAAAACAGGGAAATTAGAAAATTATTTAATAAAAGATGAGATCAATAATATATCAAGAATAACAACTGAAAATGATGGGAAGTATGCATCATTAGATTATGAAGTGTTAAAAGAATTTGACAATAAATCATTAGTTGATATTAAATTAAATACAGGAAGATCTCATCAAATAAGAGTTCAGTTTCAAAATATTAATCATCCGTTAGTAGGAGATAAAAAATATAATAATGAAGAAGGAAATATGATGCTTTATGCCTATCATTTAGAATTTAATCATCCTGTAACTAAAAAAAGATTAGTATTTGAATATATACCGAAGGAGTTTAATTTATGTTAAAAGTTAAAAATGTAACTAAAAAATATGGGAAAAAAGTAGCAGTTGATGAAATAAGCTTAGAAGTAAAAAATGGTGAAATATTTGGTTTTATTGGGCATAATGGAGCTGGTAAAACAACGTTAATTAAAGCCATTGTAGGAATTCATGATTTTGATAATGGCGATATTTTAATTAACGGAATATCTATTAAAGAAAATCCAATTTCATGCAAGGAAAATATTGCTTATATTCCTGATAATCCCGATATATATTTGTCATTAACAGGAATAGAATATTTAAATTTTGTTTGCGATATATATAAAGTGAGTAAAGAAGATCGTGAAAAAAGAATTAAAAAGTATGCTGAAATGTTTGAAATATATAACGATTTAGGCAATTTAATAAGCAGTTATTCTCATGGTATGAAACAAAAATTAATAGTAATAAGTGCTTTAGTTCATAAACCTAAACTGTTAGTACTCGATGAACCTTTTGTTGGTTTAGATCCTAAATCATCTCATGTATTAAAAGATATTATGAAAGAATTATGCAAAGAAAAAACCGCTATCTTTTTTTCATCGCATGTTTTAGAAGTAGTTGAAAAATTGTGTGATAAAATTGCCATTATTAAAAATGGTAAGATTGTTGCAATTGGTAAAACAAATGAAATAAAAGGCGACAAAAGTTTAGAAAATGTTTTCTTGGAGTTGACTGATGAAAAATAATTTATTTACAATTTTAAAAGTATCTTTAATTGATAATTTAGGGATAAATAAATTAAAACAATCATCCTCTAAAAAGAAATTATTATATGCTGTTGGCGGAATTTTTATAGTAGCAAATCTCTTACTAAGCTTATTTGTTTATTCCTCAGCCTTACTTGATTTTTTAAAAAAGTATAACCTTCAAGTCATGATGTTACCTTTATTCGCTTTTTTTACTTATTTTTTATCAATTTATTTTAACATGTATTCAGCAAAAAATAGATTTTTTGAAGCTAAAGACAATGATTTATTATTATCTATGCCGATAAAGATGAGAACAATTTTAACAAGTAGACTTATTATGTTGTTTCTTATTAATTTTTTAATTACACTATTTATCTTTATCCCAGCTGTAATAACGTATATAACGAAAGTTGAAGTAACCACTAGCTTTTATCCCATTATTATTTTAATAGTAATATTTTTGCCATTTGTACCAACAGTTATCGCTAGTTTAATTGGATACATAATCGCTTTCTTTACGTCAAAAGTTAATATTAAAAATTTATTTGAAATAATATTTTCTTTAATTTTAGTAGGAATGATATTGTATTTATCAAATAATATGGGAACAATTTTATCAAAAATAGTAACTAATGTGGATTATTATGAAAAGATAATAAAATATATATCGTATCCTATTTATGCTATTAATCAAATGCTTGTTTATAATAATAATGAAAGTTTAATTTTTTATGTCATTTATAATATCGTAATTGGAGTTTTGTTTATATTACTACTTAATAAAAGTTATTTTAAGATTATATCTTCTCTTAAGAAAACTAATACAAAATCTAAATATAACATGAAGACTTTAAAAACAAATAGTATAAGAAAAGCTCTTTTAATTAAAGAAATTAAAAGATATTTTTCATCACCAATTTATATTTTAAATACATCATTTGGTGTAATAATGCTATTAGTATTAGCAATTATTACTATTTTTTCAAAAGAAAACATTATTGGAAAAGTATTTGAATTTGGTGAAGATATAAAACTTATTGAAATGATGGCAATTTTAATAGCAGGAGTATCCATCGCTGATAATCCAGCATGTGTTTCTCTTTCATTAGAAGGAAATAATTTTTGGATATTAAAATCAATGCCTGTTGATACTAAAGAAATATTAAACATGAAAATATTATTTAACGTTTTAATAGTTGTTCCAATTACAATTATTTCAATAATCATAATGAAGTTTAGTATAGGATATAGTATTATTGATGGATTATATTTAATCTGCTTAACAGTTATTTTATCAATCTTTGCAGGCTATTTTGGCATATTAATAAATTTAATATTTCCTAAATTTGAATACAATTCTGATGTAGAGGTTGTAAAACAGAGTATGAGTAGTGTAATAGGAATACTAGCCCCTTTAATGTTTATTATTTTAATAGGAGTTTTATATCCATTAATAAAAATCAATACTTATAATTTTATAAGTATCATTATTTTCATATTTTTAATTATGATAGTTATCATTAGAAATATAATAAATAGTTGGGGAATTAAAAGGTTTTTCCAAATAGGATAAATAATTTATTTTTAAAGCTTATAATTATAAGAATATAAAACTTCATTATTAATCATAATGAAGTTTTTTAAAAGAATAAAAAATATTGAGATATTGTCTAAGTTATAGTATAATTAACTTAATAATAGAAAGTGTACAGTAAAAAGGTGATTATTATGGATATGACAATTATTTATATAATAATTTTATTGTTATTTGTTATAATATTTGGATTAGTCACTTTTTTATTAATTCGAAATAATACCATTAGGAAAATAAGATTATTTGAAGAACAATTAGAAAGAGAAAGAAATGTTATCGCTTCTTTACCAATTGTTTCAGAGCTTAATAAAATAGATGCAATTAAAAGTGGCGAGAATATAAAAGACAAGTATAATAGCTGGAAAGATCGTTATGAAAAAATTAAGAATAAAAAATTAAGTATCATCACCGATATGTTAATTGAAGTAGATGCTCATTTAGAATCTAGAAATATTATAGCCGCTAAGGAAAGTCTTAATAAATTAGAAATGGAAGTCTATAAAGTCCGTACAGCAGCGAATAATTTGTTAGAAGAAATTAGAGAAATAACAATGAGCGAAGAGCGAAATAGATCAATAATTATAAAATTAAAAAGCAAGTATCGTGATTTAGAACAAAAGTTTAATTCAAATAAACAATTGTATGGTAAATTACACAAATTTATTGAATTGCAATTCGAAAATATTGAAAAAAACTTTCAAATATTTGAAGAAGTAATGGAAAGTAAAGAATACCAAGGGGTAATAACAATTGTTAAAGTTATAGATGAAATGGTTGCTCATATAGAAGTTATAATTGAGGAAATTCCCGATATTATTTTATTACTAGAAAATGTTATTCCCACTAGAATTAAAGAATTAAAAGAAATATATAATAAAATGATTGACAAAAAATATCCATTAGGATATTTAAAAGTAGAATATAATTTCTCTGAAATTGATAAAAAAATGGGATTAATTGAAGATAAATTAAAAATTCTTAATATAGAAAATAGTATGTTTGAATTAAAGACCTTTTTAGATTATCTAGATAATTTATATCAAGAATTTAGTTATGAGAAAAGAAGTAAAAAAGTATTTGATGAAACATCTAGAACATTTAAAGAAAAAATTATTAAAATCAATAATATTGTAAGTGATGTTTATAATCAGTTAGATGATATTAAAAGTATGTATAAACTATCTGATAATGATTTAGATTATTTAAGACAAATAGAAAAAGAATTATTAGATGTTAATAATAACTATAATATGATTATTAGAGAATTAAAAGATAAGAAAAAACCTTATAGCAAATTAAAAGTCGATATTATCTTTTTGTCAAATAGATTAAAAGATATTGAAATTGATCTAGATAATTGTTTAAAATCACTTGGCAGCATGCAGGATGATGAAGTTAGAGCACGTGAACAATTAGATGAAATTACTTTGCTTTTAAAAAAATGTAAATCAAAGATGAGAGGCTATAAACTACCTATAATATCTAATAGTTATTTTATAGAATTATCAGAAGCTAATGAAGCAATAGAAGAAATAATTAAAGAATTAAAAAAAGTTCCAATTACGATTAAAACTCTTAACACGAGAGTTGATACAGCAAGAGATTTAGCATTAAAATTATATAATACTACTAATGAAATGATCAAAACCGCAAAACTTTCGGAAATGATTATTACTTATGGTAATCGTTATCGTCCTCTTAATTTTGAAATAAATAGTGGATTAGATTTAGCATCTGTTCAATTTTTTAAAGGTAACTATAAAGATTCTTTACAAATTGCTATTAATTCAATAAATATAGTAGAACCTGAAATATATAAGAAAATGTTAACGGTGTATGGCAATGAAGAGTAGAAAATATTTTTTAAATTTGGATTTTATAATAGTAATAACGCTCATTATTTTTTCAGTAATTGTAATGGGAATTTATATTTTTTTCGTTGTCAAAAAAGAAGAGTACAATACAATGCGTTATGATCTTATTTCTTTATCAAAGATAGCAGTTATCTATGATTTTCAAAATATAATGAACGATAAAGAAATTATCACTTTTGAAGATTTAAAAAACGAAGAATATTATAAACCAATTATTAATCCTTTTAATAATAAAGGAGTATGCGATGAAAAAAATAGTCATATTGTTAAAAGTAATAATGATATATATATTACTTTAAATTGTGGTAATTATTGGATTATTGATTATAAAATAAACTCAAAAGATACTATAAAAATATATAAAATTATTAACAATAATAAAAAATTAATAAAACAATTTGAATAGGAGAATGTGTTATGAAAGTTAACAATAAAGGCATGACATTAATAGAATTAATATTAGCATTTATAATATTATCAATAATTGTTTTAGGGATGTTAGAAATAGTATTAAACGTAAGAAGAAAAGCGGCTAACGAAATATTCGCTAGAGATATGTTGGTTTATAGAAATACTATGGTAAAAAGAATTGAAGATAAGCTTATTAAAAATGAAATAGATACTGTTTCCTGTGATGATTTATCTTGTTCGATTAATTTTACAGATACTACATCAACTACTATTACTTTAAATAGTGATGATAAGTATATAGAATTTGATGGAATTATTTATGATATTCCTAATAAGGATTATATTGAAATGGGTTCTAGTAGTATGAGTATAGTACCAATTAGTGATGATAAAGCAATGTTATCGATAATAATTAATTACAAAGAAAAATCTACTAGTGAGCCCAATTATGGTTTTAAAATAATGCAACCAATAAATATTGATGGTGATATAGAAGAATAAAGCACAAGATCTAATAATATAGGATAATAATTAATAAATAAAATTATATAAAATAGTTGCGATAATACTTGATATAAAAGCATGAATAATTCTAGATATAAGAAATGGAAGATACCTAATTTTGATATCTTTTAATATACTCATAATTTGAGTATGAACTGATAATCCTCCAAAAGAAATAAGAGCAGTTGAAATAATAATTTTATAAATTACATCTATATCAAGAAAACTTGTATATTTTAAACCAGATGTCATTTCTAATATACCTGATAAAATAGCATTATTTAAATTTGATAAATTAAATATATTATTTACTAGTGAAATAATTATCAAAAATAAAGTAATAATTCCAAAAATAAATATTAATATTTGAACACTATTGCTAATAGCGTTTATTAATATATTAAAAATATCGGATTTATTGATGGCATTATTAAATTGTGATATAGATTTTCTAAAAGATATTTTCTTCTCGCTAACAAAGTCTTTTTTTCTAATTATAATTCCTAATATAATATTTCCTAAAATATGAGATATTAAAATAATAAGACCAATTGATTTAGTTTTAAAAAACATTAAGCCAATTGTATTAATGATAAATAATGGATTAGAAAAAAAACAAAAGGACAAAAGTTGTTGTGATTCTTTTTCATCTATTAAGTTTTTATCTAATAGATCCTTAATATATTTAGCACTACTAGGAAATCCTGATAACATACTCATAAAAAAAACAAAACTTCCAGAACCTGATATTCTAAATATTTTATTCATAATTTTTTTAAAGATATTACCTAAAAATTCAACAAACCCTATATTAATTAAAATATTAGATATAATAAGAAAAGGAAACAAGGAGGGAAATATATTTTTTTTCCATAATTCAAAACTAAATAAAACTATTTCATTAATATTTTTTGAATAAATAAATACACATATAGTTGTCGTAAATATAAGTAAAACCAATAAGAAAGAAAGTAATTTTTTCATAGCATCACCATTTATTTGTTATAATTAGATAAGGAGAAAGATATGTTTAATAATATGATGAAGAAAATAAAAAAATTTATAAAAGAAGAATATTTATTTATAATTATTATTTTTGTTTTATTAATTGTTTCTTTATTTCCGCTTCCGTTTTATGTAATTAGCGGTGGAGGAACATCAGTAATAGATGATAAAATAAAGGTTGCTTACGAATATAAAAGTATTGGTAGTTTTAGTTTTACTTATGTTAAAGAAATGAAAGGAACACCAATGACCTATTTAATTAGCAAAATTTATAATTATGAAATAATTCCCAAAACTGATTTAGTAGATGAAGAAGAAGATTTAGAAGATTATGAAAATAGAAACAAAATATACTTAGATGAATCAATTTCTAATGCTACTTATGTTGCTTATTCTTATGCTAATAAATATATTAAAACACTAAAGAAAATTTATACTGTCATGTATATAAGTAATCATGCTAAAACAAATTTAAAAACTGGAGATATTATTCTTAAAATTGATGGAATTACAATAAATGATTTGAGTAATTACAAACTAGCTTTAAATAAAAAAAATATAGGAGATATTGTTAGTTTAAAAGTTGATAGAAATAATAAGGAGATAGATTGTAATGCCAAAATTATTGAATTAGATAATGAAAAAATCTTAGGAATTTATCTTACAACAGAAGAAGCATATGATACCAATCCAAGTATTAAATTTACTTTTTCTAAAAAAGAATCTGGATCAAGTGGTGGATTAATGTTAGCACTTTCTATTTATGATAAGTTAACAAAAACCGATATTACTAAAGGATTAAATATTTCAGGAACTGGATCAATTGATAATTTAGGTAATGTTTATCCAATTGAAGGAGTAGAGTATAAACTAAAAGGTGCCGTTAGAGATAAAAAAGATATTTTTATTGTTCCATTCGGTGATAATTATCAAGAAGCATTAAAAATCAAAAAAAAGAAAAATTATAAGATAATAATTATTGAGGCTAAAACCTTTGATCAAGTATTAAAAGAATTAGCAAAATTGTAATTAAAAGATAGATTATTATCTTTTTTTTGTGTTATAATTTTTTTGAGGTAGTAGTTATGAAACGCAACGAAGTAGATAGAGATAAATTAGCTCCAATGATGTTACAGTATATGGAAATAAAAGATAAGTATGAGGATTGCTTAGTATTCTTTCGTTTGGGTGATTTTTATGAGATGTTTTTTGAAGATGCCTATATAGCATCTCGTGAATTAGAAC
>CAZITT010000011.1:0-17147 GCA_964542235.1 uncultured Muribaculaceae bacterium
ACCCGCACCAAGAGGAATACCTCAAATTGAAGTAACTTTTGATATTGATGCTAATGGTATTGTTAATGTTAAAGCTAAAGATTTAGGAACAAATAAAGAACAATCTATTACTATCACAGCATCAACTAATTTAACCGATGATGAAATAGATCGTATGGTAAAAGAAGCTGAAGCTAATAAAGAAACAGATAAGAAGAAAAAAGAAGAAATAGATATTAAAAATGAAGCAGAACAATTAATATTTACGACTGAAAGAACAATTAAAGATTTAGGAGATAAAATAGAAGAAAAAGAAAAAGCGGATACTGAAGAAGCTATTAAAGAACTAAAAGAAGCTTTAGAAAAAAATTCAGTTGATGAAATAAAAACTAAAAAAGAAAAATTACAAGAAAAAGCTTATGCTTTAGCAACCAAATTGTATGAACAAGCAAAAACAAAAACTGATAGTAATACAAATGAAAATCCAACAAGTGATAATGTTAAAGAAGCAGAGTACGAAGAAAAGTAAAAAAGAAGTTCTAGTTTAACTAGAACTTATCTTTGTGATAAAAGTTTTATTTAAAATATAAGTTTAGTTCATAATATATTGATATAAGGAGATCTTATGAAAAATGTAAAACAAAGAAAAGAGATAGAAGCTAAATATAAGTGGGATATAGAAAGTATTTATTCTACTAAACAAGAAGTTGTTAACGATATGAAAAAAGCAAAAAAATTGGCAAATGAATTAAAAAAGATGGAAGGGCATATCTTATCTAGTGCAAAGAAATTAGAAAAAGCTTTAGATCTTGTTAATGATTTATCAAGATTAAATTCTAAGCTAGTAACTTATGTTAAAATGAAAAATGACGAGGATACAAGAGTTAATGAAAACAAAATAATTTTAGGTAAGGTTGAAAATTTAATTAATTCTATTGGAGAACAACTTTCTTTTTATACTCCTGAATTATTGAGTAAAGATTATGAATTAATATTAAAATATATCAAAGAAAATAACAATTTAAAAAAATATCAATTCTATTTAGAAGATATTTATCGAATAAAAAAACATGTATTATCAGCAGATAAAGAAGAATTAATATCTAAAATGGAAGAAATATTTGAGGCACCAAGCAATATTTTTGGCAATATTAATAATACTGATATCAAATTTTCAAAATTTAAGGATGAAGAGGGGAATATTATTACATTAAATCAAAGCAATTATGCAAAATATATTGAATCTTATGATAGAGATATTAGAAAAAGTGTTTTTAAAAAATTATATAAAGGCTATTCTAGTTTAAAAAATACCTTTGCTAAATGTTTAAGTAGCGATATAAAGGTAGATACCGTAACTGCTAATATAAGAGGTTATAAGACAGTTCTTGATATGTCATTATATCAAGATAATATTGATCCAAAGTTATATGATAAACTTATTAAAAATGTAAGTGATAGATTAAATATAGTTCATAAATATATTGAAATTAGAAAAAAAATATTAAATTTTGATAAAATTCATATGTATGATTTGTATGTTCCACTTGTAAAAAAAGTAAATAAATCATATTCTTATGAAGATGCTCAAAAAATGGTTATAGAAGCTCTAGAACCACTTGGGAAAGATTATAAATTATTGCTTGAAAAAGCCTTCAAAGAAAGATGGATAGATGTTTATTTTAACGAAGGTAAGAAAGTGGGAGCTTATTCTGGGGGCAGTTATGATACTAAACCATTTTTATTAATAAATTTTGAAGGAACATTAAATAATGTTTCAATCTTAGCTCACGAACTAGGGCATTCAATCCATAGCTATTATTCAAATAATAATCAAGATTATCACGATGCAACTTATCCTATCTTTTTAGCAGAAATAGCAAGTACAGTTAATGAGATGTTTTTGAATAAATATTTATATAATAATGCTAAAACAAAGGAAGAAAAACTATATTATTTAAATGATTTATTAGATAGTTTTCGATCAACTTTAGTTAGACAAACAATGTTTGCAGAATTTGAAAAAATTACTCATGACAAAGTAGAAAATAATGAAATTTTAACCGCGGATGAATTTTGCAAGATATATTTAAAATTAAATAAAAAATATTATGGAGAAAATATCGTTCATGATAAAGAAATAAAATATGAATGGGTGAGAATTCCTCATTTTTATAGCAGTTTTTATGTATATAAATATGCAACAGGGATTGCTATCGCTGCTAAAATAGTAAAAGATATTTTAAATAAAAAAGAAAATGCCTTGGACAATTATTTGACATTTTTAAAATCAGGGGGAAGCGATTATCCATTAAATATATTAAAAAAAGTAGGAATTGATATCTTAAATGATGATACAATAAATGAAGCATTAAATTTATATGAGGAGACTCTTAATGAGTTTATCAAAGTTTTAGAAAGTAAATAGGTGAAGTGTAATGGCAAAAAAAGATTATTATGAAATATTAGGCGTTAGTAAAAATGCCAGTGAAGATGAAATTAAAAGCTCATTTAGGAAACTAGCCAAAAAGTATCATCCGGATGTTTCAAAAGAAGTAAATGCAGAAGAAAAATTTAAAGAAGTTCAAGAGGCATATGCAGTATTATCAGATCAAAATAGAAGAAAACAATATGATCAATTTGGTCATAGTGCATTTAATAATAGTGGTGGCACTGGCGGTAACTTTAGTGGATTTGATTTTTCAAGTTTTGATTTTAGTGATATATTTGACAATTTGTTTGAAGGTAGTAGTTTTGGCGATTTTGTTTTTAATGGTAGAAGTAGAAAGAAAGAAGAAACAAAAGGTAAAGACTTATTAGTTAATATGGAAATATCCTTTATGGATGCAGCACTTGGTTGTGAGAAGGAATTAACAATAGAAACATATGATAGTTGTGACTTATGTGATGGTAAAGGAGGATTTCACGAAGAAGTTTGTTCTAGCTGTCATGGCAGTGGAACAATAACTAGTGAACAAAGAACTTTATTTGGCAGCTTTTTAACTAGAACAACGTGCCCAAAATGTAATGGAAGTGGTGAAGTTTATGAGGAAACATGTTCTAGGTGTCATGGTAAGGGAGTAAAAAAGGTAATAAAAAATATTTTAGTTACTGTACCTGAGGGAGTAGATACAGGTAATAGATTAAGAATTTCTGGTAAAGGAGAGATGTCTAAGGCTGGCATTTCAGGAGATTTATATATTGAATTTACAGTTTTACCTCATGAGTTTTACACAAGAGATGAAAATGATATTTATGTAGAACTACCAATTACAATTACAGAAGCAATATTAGGTTGCAAGAAAAATATTAAAACAATTCATGGCGATATAAAGTTAACAATTCCAGAAGGTTCTGATACTGGAGATAAACACAGATTAAAAGGTAAAGGAATTAAAGATGTTAATCAAGATTTTTATGGTGATATGTATATTGTTATAAAAGTGATAACACCTAAGAGATTATCTAAAGAGCAAAAAAGATTAATAGAAATGTTAGATGAAACTGATCTTACTTCTAAAGAAATAGATAAGTTTAATAAATTTAATAGTTTTTAAGGTTTGGAATCAAACCTTTTTATTTACTTTTTTTATACAATTTGATATTATTATTTTATAAAATAGAAAGAGATGAATTTAAATGCAAGAGAGTTTTGGTAATAAATTAAAAGAAGTTCTATTAAGAAGAAAAAATACAAAAGATGATCACGAAGATTTACTTCTTGATGATGGTTATAATAAAATACCAGTAAAAGGTAAATTATCATTAGTTTTAAAAATATTAGTGGCAGTTGGAATTATTATTGGGATTATTGTCATTTTAATTATAATAAATTTATTTGTTGGTAGAGGGTTAAAAGATATTGAAGTAATTTCACCACCCGTTATATATGTCGGCGAAGAATATAAAATAACAGCAAAAGCAATAGGAAAAGGCAATTTGAAAAAAACATTATTTAAATTTGAAGTAGCTAATTCAAATTTAGCATCAGTTAGTAAATCTTTGATAACTGGTAGTAAAGTAGAAACAATAATTAAAGGTTTACAGCCAGGAGATACTACTTTGCGTGTTAATGCCATTACTACTGATGGAAAAACTCAAGGAAATAAACAAATTGATTTAGTGGTTTGTGGCAGAATAAAATCAACTTTAATTACCACTAAAACTATGAAATTAAATGTTGGCGAAAGTAAAAAAATAGATTTAGGAGTTGGCAATAGTTATGAATGCTTAACAGCTATTAACTATAAATTTGAAGATGATAACATAGCAACTCTTAGTGATGATTTAACAATAACAGGTTATAATCAAGGAACAACAAATTTAGCATTTGATGATGGAATTAGTATGATAGTTTATAATGTTATAGTTCAAGCAGCAACAAATAAAATTTTAATTACTTCTTTAGGATTAAGTGAGAGTTCCTTTTCACTAAAAATCGGAGAGACAAAACAAATAGGAGTAACAATTACTCCTTCTAATGCAACTAATAAAACTATTTCGTGGATTAGTATGAATACTGATGTTGCAACTGTTGATAATAATGGATTAATCACTGCAAAATCAGCAGGAATAGCAATAGTTAATGCAACAACGACTGATGGGACCGATTTAGTAAAAAAAATAACAGTGACAGTAATAAAATAAATAAAACATTATAAAAATTATTGCATTTAATACTTTATATGCTATAATAATCTTATATAGTAGGAGGATAATATATGAATCAAAATTATGATAACGTTGAATATAATAACTCAGAAAATGGAAATCAAGACCAAGCTGATATAAATATTCAAAATCAATCTATAGGGGATTTTAATAATGAAAATCAACAACCATATACTAATTATAGTAATGCGGTATATGACGATGGTAGTGTTAGCGGTTTTGATAAAAAATCAAGATTTCCTAAAGTATTATTAATTATTTTAGGAGTTATAATTATAATTGTAATAATTTTATTATTAAAATATTGCAGTTCAAATTTAAAAGAGATAGTTTTAAGTGATGTTCCAGTTATGTATGTTGATGAAGAATATAAAATAACAGCATCAGCAACTGGAAATGGTGATTTATCAAATACTGTATTTAAATTTGAAATTGGAAATCAAGAAATAGCCGAAGTGGAAAATGGTACTCAAACAGGTATAGGTGTTGAGGAGAAAATTAAGGCTAAGTTAATAGGAGAAACAACACTTAAAGTAACGGCAACAGGAAGAACAAGCAGCCAAACAATAGTAAAACAAGCAGATGTTATAGTTTGTGATAGATTAGATGTCGAAAATATAGCCAACAATACTATAACTTTAAATTTAAATGAGACTAAATCTTTAGGTATTACACTGGGGGATAATGCAAAATGTAAAGAAAACTTAACAGTTAAATTTGAAGATGAATCAGTAATATCAATAGATGATAACTTTCAAATAACAGGTTTAAAAGTTGGTACAACAACATTAGTTTTATCGGATGGACAAAATAATGTAACTTATACAATTACAGTAGTTGATCCAAATGCAAAAGTATTGGCAACGCAACTAACCTTAAATAAAAAATCAGTAACATTAGTAGTTGGTTCTCAAAGTAGAGTATATGCAACAATAAAACCCTCAGATGTAACAACAACTAAGATAACTTGGTCAAGTAATAAAACTGGTGTAGCAACAGTATCAGGAAGTGGTCTTATAAAAGCTAAAGCAGTAGGAGTTGCTTATATAACAGTTACAACAACTGATGGTTCAAATAAAACTGCAACAGTAAAAGTAACGGTAGTAAAACCAAAACCAAAACCAACTAAACCAGCAGTGATTAAAGTAACATCTTTAACTTTTGCAAGTGGCAGTTATTCAATAAATGTTGGAGCAACAGCAACAGCAGGAGTTAATATAAATCCTGCAAATGCTTCAAATAAAACAATAAGTTGTACAAGTAGCAATACAGCAGTAGCAACAGTAACGGTTAGTGGTAATGCTTGTGTTATAAAAGGAGTTTCAGCAGGAACGGCAACAATAACAGCAAAAGCAAATGGTGGAAATAATAAAACCGCAACAACAACAGTAACGATAGTTAAACCTTCTTCGGGAGGAAGTTCTGGAGGAAGCTCGGGAAGTAGCAAATGTGATAAATATAAAATTAGTTCAAGTTGTAGTGGGTGGACTTGTCCAAGTGGTTGTAAGAGTGGAAAATATAAAATAAGTGCTGGTCCTAATAAAGGAAAATATGAATGTTTTTGCAGATAAAAAATAATTAAAATAGACCAATTGGTCTATTTTTTTTTAGATTAATATGATATATTAGATATACAAGGGTTAAGGTGTTATTATGAAATTAAGTTTTAATATTAATAAATATTTATTAATGTGGTATCTATTATATCAACCCTCTATATCAGATGAAATGCATAAATTAAAACAAAAATTATGGATTAATCATAAAAAAGAATACTCTTCATTATATACGGAAAAAGATATTATTTTAAAAGATTTAGAAGATTATATTCCTGATGATGATACAGTTTTTAATTTATTAGAAACTAATGATATATTTAAAAAAGTTAAAAGTGAAACTAATAAATATCGTTTAAGTTTATTAGAGATATGGGATTTAAATAAAAAAAATTATTTGAAAGAATTAAACAGTATTTTAAAATTAAATATGAAAGATGAATATAAATTATATATTGTTCATCCAAATTTAAATATTGTTGATATTTGTCCTAATCACAATATAGTAATAGTAGGCAAAAAAATTACTACGAGAGATAAAGATAATTTTTTAACATATCTGTTTTACAAAATATTAAAAAAGATTTTTTCTAATTTAAAATTAGAGGATAGAGAACTTATTGGAGTCATATTAGAATTAATAACAATAAATGAACTTTATACAAGAGAAAGCCATGAGTCAAAATATAATTATGGAAAGAAAGATACGGTTGAATTAAAAAAGAAAATATATCCTTATTGGTTAATGTATCTAGGGGTTAAAGAAGAAAAATTTGAAGAATACATGATTCGTGATAATATCTTTTTTAACAAAGAATTATATAAATATGATGAGGCTTTAGCAGGTTATGATATTTATGGATTTATTACTTATTGTATGAGATTTAAGAAAAGAATAGTTAGCGTTAAATCAATAACGGTAGAAGAAATAGAAGTAATTTAATGGAGGAAGTATGGACGTTGGAATAAATAAATTATTAAAGGAAATTAAATATGATGAGACTAAATATGAATATTTTAATTATTCCAAACTAGAGAAAATAAAAGTAAATAAAAAAGAAAATAGTTGGAATATATATATATCTAATCCAACTAATTTTTTGCCTGATGTTCTTTTTTCTTTCATGGATTGTTTAAATGCTATTTTTAAAGATGTAAAATGTTTGATTGAAATTAAAGTTGAAAATATAAATCATGAATTAATAAATGATTATTATTTAAAAATATTAAGAGAGTTAAATCACAATAATTTATTTTTAAATATTTTTAGTGATCGATTAGTTAGAGTAGAAAATTATTATCAAATAGAATCTTATAACAAACAAGAATACAACATGATAAATAAAGAATTAGAGAATATAAATAAAATGTTTAATGATTTTGGATTTGTTATAAATATTCTTTCTTATTTAAATAAAGAAATGCAAAATAATATTAAAAATGAAATTGATAATACAAAAAAAGTAGAAGTAATAATTGAAGAAAAATCAGAAAATAGTAAAAAAAATGAAAATACATTAAAATTATCATTTAAAAAAAAGGGCAATAATACAAAGTATGAAATTTCAAATATTAACATGGAAATAAATGATATTTGTGTTGATGCTTATGTTTTTGGCATTGATTATTTTGAACCTAATGGATCTGATTTAAAAATAATAACATTAAAAATAACAGATTTTAAAGATAGTATGTATGCTAAGGTAAAGATTTTTACCAGTGATAAAGAAGAATATCAAAAGCAAAAAGATTTGTTAAAAGTAGGTAAATCTTATTGCTTTAGTGGTTATGTTAAAAATGACAATTATGCTCATGATTTAGTATTATATGTTAATAAAGTAGAAGAAATAGAAAATAAAATGGTTGAAAGAAAAGATTTAGAAAAAGAAAAAAGAGTTGAGCTTCATACCCATACTTTTATGAGTCAAATGGATGCGGTAGTAAGTGTTAAAAGTTTAATTAAACAAGCTAAAGCTTTTGGCCATTCAGCTATTGCTATTACTGATCATAACGGCTTGCAAAGTTATCCTGAAGCTTACAAAGAAAAAGATGGCATTAAAATTATTTATGGCGTTGAGATGAATGTTATTGACGATGAAGTCTCAGTAGTTCACAATTTAAAAGATTATCATTTAATAAAAGAAACTTATGTAGTATTTGATACCGAAACAACTGGATTTAATGCTGGTAGTGGTGATCAAATGATTGAAATAGGGGCTGTTAAGTTAAAAGACGGAGAAATAATAGATCGTTTTGATGAGCTTATTGATCCTAAAAGACCTATTCCTTCAAAAATAACGGAATTAACAAATATTACTGATGAGATGGTTAAAGGAAAACGAACTGAAAAAGATGTTTTAACAGATTTTATGAGTTGGGTAGGGGATTTGCCAATGGTAGCTCATAATGCAAGTTTTGATATTTCTTTTATTGATATGGGTTGTAAAAAATACAATTTACCAAAATTTAATAATACAGTTATTGATACGTTAGAATTAAGTAGAATGTTAAATCCGGATGAATTCAAGCATAATTTATCAATCTTAAGTAAAAGATATAATGTTGAATTTTTAGAAGATAGTCACCATCGAGCTGATTACGATGTCGAAGCAACAGCAAAAATATTTCATAAAATGTCTAAAATATTTTTAAGTCGTGGGATTGAAACAATTCAACAAATTATAAATAGTATTGATATTGAAGATCTTTTAAGATTTAGCTATCCTTACCATATGACTATATATGCCCAAAATAAAATTGGTTTAAAAAATTTGTTTAAATTAGTTAGTTTAGCTAATACTAAGTATCTTCATAAAGTACCTCGTATTCCTAAAAGCGAAGTTATTAAGTTAAGAGAAGGTTTAATTTTAGGAAGTGGTTGTGTTAATGGGGAAATATTTAATGCTGCTAAGTCTAAAAGTGAAGAGGAACTTCGTGAAATGATGCAATTTTATGATTTTATTGAAGTAAATCCACCAAGTATTTGTGAATATTTAATTGATTATGGTAAATTTACGTCTAAAATGGATTTAATAGCTAATATTAAAAAAATAATTGATACAGCCTTATCAATTGACAAAAAAGTATGTGCTACTGGGGATGTTCATCAGTTAAATAAAGAAGATACTATTTATCGTAAGATAATAGTAAATCAGAAAATTCCAACTGTTGGCTTTCATCCGTTACATCATAAAGAAAAAACTATTGTTCCTAATATGTATTTTATGAATACTAAAGAAATGAAAGATGAATTTGCATTTTTAGATGATGATTCTTTGATTGAAGATATAGTTGTAAAAAATCCTAATTATATTGCATATTTGTTTGAAGAACAGCAAATTATAAAAGATAAGCTTTATACACCTGTTATGGAAAATTCGGATAATATTACTAAAGATATGGTTTGGGATAAAGCTCGTGAAATGTATGGAGAAAATTTACCAGCTTTAATTTCAGAAAGATTAGAAAAAGAATTAAATGGTATTATAAGTAATGGTTATTCGGTTTTATACTTGATTGCTCAAAAATTAGTTAAAAAGAGCAATGAAGATGGCTATTTCGTGGGATCAAGAGGATCAGTAGGTTCAAGCTTGGTAGCAACAATGATGGGTATTACTGAGGTAAATCCTTTACCACCACATTATTTATGTCCAAAGTGTAAAAAGTCAATTTTTGAAATTAACGGTAAATCTTTAAGTTTAGATTATAAAAGTGGTTATGATTTACCTGATCATGTTTGTGAAGAGTGCAAAATTCCAATGCAAAAAGAAGGACAAGATATTCCTTTCTCATCATTCTTAGGTTGGGATGCAGAAAAAGTGCCCGATATTGATTTAAACTTTTCTTCTGAAAATCAAGCTCAAGCTCACGATTACACTAAAGTATTATTTGGCGAACATAATGTTTTTAGAGCAGGGACAATTGGAACAGTAGCTGATAAAACTGCTTATGGTTTTGTAAAAGGCTATTGTGAGGATAATAATATTATGATGCGCAATGCTGAAATAGAAAGACTTGCTCAGGGAATAACAGGAATTAAAAGAACTACTGGCCAACATCCAGGAGGAATTATTGTCATTCCTGATTATATGGATGTCTTTGATTTTACTCCATTTCAGTATCCTGCTGATGATCCAGCATCTAATTGGCATACAACACATTTTGATTTTCACGCTATTCATGACAATGTTTTAAAATTGGATATTTTAGGGCATGATGATCCAACCATGCTAAAAGCTTTAGAGGATTTATCTGGGATTAAGATAAATGATATTCCATTTGATGATAAAGAAGTCTTATCTATCTTTAATTCACCAAAAGCTTTAGGAGTTAAGATAGAACAAATAAATACTGTTACTGGAACTTTAGGAATACCTGAATTTGGTACAAATTTTGCAATAAAGATGTTAGAAGAAACTAAACCTAAAACTTTTTCTGATTTAGTAAAGGTTTCTGGTTTAGCTCATGGTACAGATGTATGGAATGGCAATATTAGAGATTTAATTGTTAATAAAATCGTTACTTTTGATAAAATTTTAGGATGTAGAGAAGATTTAATATCCGATTTAATTAGTTATGGTATACCTGGCTTTGATGCTTTTCAAATAACGGAATTTGTTAGAAAAAATTTAGGGAATAAAAATCAAATTAAATTTCCTGAAAAATGGGGAAAGTATGCTACTCAAATGAAAGAATATAAAGTTCCAGATTGGTATATTACTTCAACTAAAAAAATTCAGTATTTGTTTCCTAAAGCTCATGCTACGGCATATGTTATGATGGCTTATCGTGTGGCATGGTTTAAAGTTTATCATCCAATATTTTATTATGCTGCTTATTTTTCTAAGCGATGTTTTGATTTTGATATTGAATCGATGATTAAAGGCAGTGATGCTATAAAAGAAAAAATAAAAGAAATAACTAATAAAGGCTATGAAGCTACCAATAAAGAACAAGCAATTCTTGAAACTTTGAAAATTGCATTGGAAGCAACAGCAAGAGGTATTAAATTTTTACCAATTGATTTAAAAATAAGTGATTCTGCCAATTTCATAATTAAAGATGATTATAATATATATCCAGCATTTTCAACTATTGATGGCTTAGGAGATACTGTCGCAAAAAATATTGTTAACGAAAGAAAAATAAAAGAATTTATAAGTATTGAAGATTTGCAAAAAAGAACAAAATTATCATCAACGTTAATAGATAAAATGCGAATTATGGATATTTTAAAAGATTTGCCTGAATCTAATCAATTAACACTTTTTTAGACAATAATAATCATTATTTATTTGTTATAATTTACTAAGTAAATTAATAATGCTATAATATTTTTGGTGGATATAATGAAAATTAAAATTGATAAATTAAACATAAATTATATTGAATATGGTAAGGGTAAAGATATCCTTCTTCTTCATGGCTGGGGACAAAATATTGAAATGATGAAGCCTATTGGAGATAATTTAAGTAGTAAATATCATGTAGTTATATTAGATTTACCAGGATTTGGGGAAAGTGATGAGCCCAAAACAGCATGGAATTTAGAAGATTATAGTGATTTTTTAAGTAAATTTATTGAAAAATTAAAACTGGCAGATATCACTTTAATTGGTCATTCATTTGGAGGAAGAATAGCAACAATTTATGCTAGTAAGAATAAAATAAATAGACTAGTTCTATTATCATCACCAATGATAAAGAAAAAAAATGAACATGGGTTAAGATTAAGAATATTAAAATTTTTAAATAAAGTGCCTATTCTTAATAAAAGTAGTGAGTTCTTTAAAAAAAGAATTGGATCAACAGATTACAAGAATTCAAGTGGTATTATGCGAGAAGTTTTAGTAAATATTGTTAATATGGATTTATTAAAAAATGCTAAAGATATTAAAGCGCCAACTATTTTTATTGTAGGGGATGACGATCGAATGATTTCTTTAGAGGAAGCTCATATTATTAAGGACACAATTGATGACTGCGGATTAATTGTATATGAAAATAGAGGTCATTATGCCTATTTAGAAGAATTATATAGAACAGTTGACATAATAAAAAGTTTTTTAAATTAAAGGAGATAAAAGTATGAAAATTAAATTAGGTGTTGTATTTGGTGGAGAAAGTGTTGAGCATGAAGTTAGTATTATTTCAGCTATCCAAGCAATGGAAAATTTAGATACTGATAAATATGAAATAATTCCAATTTATATATCAAAAGATAAAGAATGGTATTATGGAACATATTTAATGAATTTAGATGTTTATAAAGATAAAGATTTGGTTAAAAGATATGCTAAAAAAGTTATATTAACTAAAAAAGATGATAGATTCATTTTGCAAACAACAGGGATATTTAAAAAAGAAATAGCAGAGATAGATTTAATCTTTCCAATAGTTCATGGAACTAATGTTGAAGATGGAACTTTACAAGGATATTTAGAAACAATTGGTGTTCCATATGTTGGAAGTAATGTTTATGCTTCTGTTGTAGGGCAGGATAAGGTATTTATGAAGCAAATCTTAGAATCTGAGGGAATACCTGTTCCTAAATATATTTGGTTCTTTGATGCTGATTTTAACAATAATTATGATGAAGTAATGAAAAAAGTACAAAAATTAAATTTACCTCTTTTTGTTAAACCTTCTAAATTAGGATCATCAGTAGGTATTACTAAAGTAAATGATATTAAAGATTTTGATAAAGCAGTAAGAGATGCATTACAATATGATACAAAAGTTATAGTTGAACAAGGAATTAATAATTTAAAGGAAGCAAATATTTCAGTATTAGGAAACCATGAATATCAAGAATTAAGTGAAATAGAAGAAGTCTTAACATCTAATGAATTTTTAACATATGCTGATAAATATTTAGGTAATAAAAAGGGTAAAATTATTAAATCAAAAGGCATGGCATCAGCAATGAGAAACATTCCTGCCAATTTACCAAATGCCATAAAAGATGAAATTAGAAGACAAGCTAAAATAATATTTAGAGCACTTAATACTAGTGGTGTATGCCGTGTTGATTTTTTAATTGATACTAAAGAAAACAAAGTATATACAGAAGAAATAAATACTATTCCAGGATCGTTATCGTTCTATTTATGGGAACCAGCTCATAAAAATTATAAAGAGCTTCTTGACGAAGTAATAAGTATTGCTTTAAAAGATTATAAAAAGAGAAAAAATATTGTTTATTCATTTGAAACAAATATTTTAGAAAATTATAATGGTGTAAAAGGTACCAAAGGAGTAAAGAAATAACTACTCAAATAACAAATAATGGTATATAATATTATTGGAGGGAAATTAATGAATTTTTAATTTTTCTGTAAAACAACAGCAATGTTGTTTTATTTATTACTTGATAAACATATAGTATTGTTTAAAATTATTATATATAATTATGTTAGATAAATATTTGAGGTGATAAAATTGGAACATTTAGCAATAATGGATAAGAATACTATAGAAAAAATATTAAATGGTACAAAAAAAATTGAAACTAGATTTTCTAAAAATAGGATTACTCCTTACAATAAAGTAAGAAAAGATGAACTTGTTTATTTAAAAGAAAGTGGTGGAGACATTTTAGCAGTTTTTAAAATAGACAAAGTATTATTTTTTAAGGATTTAACTGGTGATAAAATATTAGAAATAAAAAATAAATATAATAAATTTATAAATGCTCCTGATAGTTATTTTGCTTATAAAAAAGATTGCGAATATGGAACATTAATATTTATAACAAATCCAAAACCAATAACACCTATAACTATATTTAAAAAAAATAGATTAGCGTTTTTAACTGTTAATAGCATTATTAACGATTTATATATAATTAATAGCAAAAAAGCTAAAATTAAATAAAATTATAATAATTTACGTTTGCTTAAAAAATAGAGTAATATTATAATTGTTTAAACGCAATTTATTATATATAATAATGATGCGTAAGTCATAAAAAGAAATTTTAGTAAGGAAAGTATAGTGATAACATGTTTAGTAAAAAATATAAAATTCCAATTGTTTGTGATAATTATTTAAATATTTATGATAGGTGTAATATTGGTTGTTCTTTTTGTAAATTTAATCAAGAAATAAATAATGTTAAATTAAATAAAATTAATTTTAATGACTAAAAAAATGAAAAAATACTAGTATGCTATTCAGTTGACCCATATCCTTTAAATTATGATAAATGTATAATTCCTGATGTAATCCAACAATTACATAATAATAAATGTAAAATAGTATTTTTAACTAGAAGAGCTAGTTGTTTAATTTGCGACCTAAATATATTTAATCAAGATGATTATATAGGTGTTTCAATAAGTGAGGACTGTATTAAAAACAGTTCAACAAAAGATATTCAAAATTTATTTTGCTTAGCTCAACAAAGAAACATTAAAACATGGATATCATTAGAGCCAATAGAAACGTTTGAATTTGCTAAGGAAATAATTGATAAATTTAAAAATAAAGTTAACTTTATTAGAATAGGTAAAAATGATTTAATTTATAATAAAGAAACTTGGGAAGATATTAAATCAAGAATAAATAGCTTAAATATAAAAAATGTTTTTGTTAAAGAATGAAGTGCTGTAAGTATTTTAATTTAAATAAATATTACATAAAAATATATATAAGATTTTTATTTTTCTCAATAAATTCAATAAATTTTAAATTATATGGTATAATTATTTTGTTAGGTGATAATGATGTACATTATAGTTAATGATGAAAGATATGAAATAATAATTGAATATAAAAATAATAAAAATATGTATTTGAGGGTTAAAGAAGATGGAAACATTTATATCACATCACCTAAGTTTATATCTAAAAATGAGATAGAAAAATTTATTAAAAATAATTATTCTTATATCAAGAAAAAAATTATATTTTATCAAAATAAAAGAATAAATGAAGAAAATAAAATAAGATATTTAGGCAAATATTATGATATAGTTTATACTAATTTTAACGATATTAAATTTATAGATGATAAAATATTTATAAGTAAAAAAGTTGATGTTGATAAGTTTTTAAAAAAGAAAGCTAAGGAAATATTTTTAAATGAAATTGATAGAATATATCCTTTGATTAAAGAAGAAATGCCATATCCTTCTTTAAGAATAAGAAAAATGACTTCCAGATGGGGAGTATGTAATTCTAAATTAAAAGTAATAACATTAAATTTAGATTTAATTAAATTTAATTATGAAATAATAGATTATGTTATTATTCATGAGTTATGTCATTTTATATATCAAAATCATTCTAAAGATTTTTGGAATCTATTAAGTAAATATGTACCAAATTATAAAGAAATAAGGAAAAAATTAAAATATTAAGGAGTCTTTATGATAATAAATAGCATTAATAATGATAATATTAAATATTTGGAAAAATTAAAAATAAAAAAATATCGAGATATTTATAAAGAATATATTATTGAAGGGCTTCATTTAATAGAGGAAGCTTATAAATATGGCAAATTAAAAAAGATATATCTAAAAGAATGCACTGATATAGATATTGATATTCCTAAAATAACTGTTGCTGATAATATATTTAAAAAAATTTCTAGTTTGGATAATAGTAATCAAGTTATTGGAATATGTGAAAAAGAAGATAACAATGAAATTAAAGGCAATAAAATTTTGTTATTAGATAATATTCAAGATCCAGGTAATTTAGGAACAATAATTAGATCAGGTGCAGCTTTTAACATTGATACAATTATTTTAAGTAATGATACGGTTGATTTGTATAATATTAAAGTATTAAGAGCAACTGGAGGATTAATATTTAAAGAAAATATTATTTTAAAAGATTTAAAAGAGGCAATTAGCGATATTAAAACTAAAAATATAAAAGTATATGGAACTTTAGTTGATGGTGGTAAAAGAATAGAAAGCATTTCTAAAGATTCTTATGCAATTATTGTTGGTAATGAAGGAAATGGGTTAAGTAATGAAATAAAAGAAATGTGTGATGATTTTATTCATATAGAAACTAATAAAAGTGTTGAAAGTTTAAATGTTGGAGTTGTGGCATCAATTATTTTATATGAATTGGATAAGGAGTAAAAATGGAATACATTAGTGTTGGAAAGATAATGGAACCATTCGCTCTTAAAGGAGCAGTAAAAATAGCGTCAGATTTTAAATATGGTAATAAAATATTTATTCCAAAAAACAAATTATATATTGGCGAAGATAAAAATGAATTGATTATTAAAACATCTAAATTTTATAAAAATAGATATTATATATCATTTAATGATATCAATCATATTAATGATGTTTTACCTTATATTAAAAAGATAGTATATATAACTAAAGATCAATTGATTCTTGATAATGATCAATATATTATTAATGATATAATTGACTTTGATGTATACGAAGATGATATATTATTGGGAAAAATCTCTGATATTAAAAAAATAAATAATGATATTGAATTATTTGAAATTAATAAATCAGGTAAAAAATATTTAATTCCTAATAATAAAGAGTTTATAAAAGAAATAGATAAGAATAAAAAAATAATAATAGTAAAGTTGATTAAAGGATTGATTGAATGATGAAAATTGATGTTTTAACACTATTTCCAGAAATGTTTAATGGCTTTGTAAGCGAATCGATAATTAAAAGAGCAATAGAAAAAAAATTAGTAGAAATAAACATTATTGATTTTAGAAAATATTCAAAAAATAAAAATAAAAAAGTTGACGATACGCCATATGGTGGCGGTAGTGGTATGGTATTAATGTGTCAACCAATCTTTGACGCTATCCATGATTTAAAAGATAATAATACTAAAGTGATACTTCTATCACCAGATGGTAAAACATATAATCAGAGTGTAGCAATTACTTTAAAAAATGAAAAGCATTTAATTATAATATGTGGACATTATGAGGGG
>CAZITT010000012.1:0-3033 GCA_964542235.1 uncultured Muribaculaceae bacterium
GATATATTTTTATGATATTTGCTTCCTTTTTAGGTTTGGCAGGAGTTTATTTTTGCAGTTTTTTATTTTTAACAATGTTAGCAAGTTATAAATCATTTGGTAAACCCTTTCTTTATCCCCTTGCCCCTATTAACTTTAAAATGTTAAAAGATAGTTTTATTAAAACAAAAGGTAAACCAGAAAAAACTAAAAACCCTCTTCTTATAAAGGATGATATTCAATGAAAAAGTATATTGTAATTATATTAGCTACTTTATTTTTAACCGGTTGCTATGACTATCTTGAAGTAAATGAACTGGCAATTGTTGATGCCTTGGGCATTGATTATAAAGATAATACCTATTATGTTTCTGCTCAAGTATTAGGAGTAAAAAAAGATGGAGGTACTACTGTTGATCAAATTCCCATTTTATATACTGGCGAAGGAAAAAGTTTAGCAGAAGCAATTTATAATATGAATTTGGAGGATTCTAAATATATTTATTTAGGCCATTTAAATCTAATAGTATATGGAAAAGATATTATCAATAATGATGTTGAGCGATCTTTTGATTATTTGATAAGAGATCCCCATATTAGAGAAGAAACTTTAGTTATTGCATCAACTAAAAATACTGCTTTTGAAATTTTAAATCAAAAAAAAGATGATGATCCATATCCATCTATCAGCATCGTTAGCAGCATTAATGAAATATCAAAATATGGCGGACAGGTCATCAAAATGGATATCGAAAGTTTCATTAAATCTTTTTTAAAAAAAGGAATAACTCCTGTAGTATCAACAATTGAATTAATTGAAAGAGAATATAATGAAAAAGACGAATTAAAAAAATATAACTCTATAAGATTAGGAAATATCGCTGTAATTAAAGATAAAAAAGTTGTTGATGAACTACCAGATAAAGAAAGTATAGCTTATAACATCATTAATAATAATATTAGAAACATCATGATAAATATTAATTTTAAAGAAGAAAAAAGTGTAGTTGAGGTATTTTATGATAATTCTAAAATAGATATTGATATTAATGGCAACAATATTGATATTACAATTGATGTAAGATTATCTGGAAATATCACTGAGACAACTTCTAAAGTAAATGTCAAAAGTAAAGAAGTTTTAGAAGAATATAATAAAGAAACTAGTAAAGTAATAAAAGATTATATAAATAATTTAATAGATACATGTCGAGAAAAAAATTATGATGTATTAGGATTAAAAAACCTAATATATAAAAAGTATCCTAAAAAATACAATTATTTTAAATATAAAAATATATACGAAATAGCCAATATTAAGGTTAAAGTTGATACTAATGTTTACAAAGAAGGAAACATTTACTCCAGGGAGGAAAAATAATGGAAAAAATAAATTCAAAAGGAATATTTATACTAACTATTTTTTTAACTGGAACTATGTTTATCGGCTTTGGAGATAGCTATTTAATAAAAGCAGCGGATACTACTATTTTAATTACCTTTTTATTAGGGATGATAATTGGTATTATTCCTCTTTTGCTAATTTTATATATAGGCAAATTTACTAAGGATAAAAATATTTTTGAATTATTAAAAGCAGAATTTGGAGTTTTTGGAATCATATTAAGCTTTTTAATTCTTGCATCTATTTTATTTTTAGGAATTGTGTCAATTTGGAATTGTCTTAATTTTACCGTTAGTCAATTCTTTTCTAGAACTCCCTATATCTTAGTGGGAACTATACTTTATAGCGTTATTACCATTGCCGCCTGCAAAGGAATTGAAGTTATTTCTAGGTGTGCCTTTATTTTATTTCCCATATTTTTAATAACTGCTTTTTTTATTTGGATTGGACTTATTCCCCATTTAGAATTAAATAATTTCTTACCAATTATGAATATTAGTACTAATAGATTTATTAATGCTACACTAATGTTTCCAACTTATTCAGTTTTCCCTATTCTTTTACTATTATCAATAAAAAAAGATGATATTGATGACCCCGAAAATTATAATAAAAGTGTTATTTGGGGATATATATGTGGCGGAATATCAGTTTTTATATTTATCTTTTTTATATTAGGATGCTTTGGAATTGAACTAGCACAAATATATGTTTATCCTGAATATTCATTGTTTAAAAAAATTTATGCTTTTAATTTTATTCAAAAAGTAGAAAACATTGCTTCAATTACTATTTTTATTGCTTTCTTTTTATATAATTCTTTTGGTGTATATTTTATAAAAAAATTTCTTACCAGTTTATTTAATACAAAAAGAGAAAACAAAACACATTTATTAATTTTTATATTCGAAATAACCCTTTGCTTAACAACAATTTATATATTTGCTACATATCATCCTAATATTTTAATTAGCAAATATCCTACTTTTATAATGTTTTTTACTATTCCATTCATTATTGTTATTTTCCTTTTAACAATTAAAAAGAAAAAATTATTAAAGGGCTAAATTTAGTAATAACTAATTATTTATTTGACAAATCATATAATTTATATATATAATTATACCTGCATATGCATTGAAACAGCATTATTTGATATTTTATAATTGTGTTTTTTAAGATTACTAGTACCTTTTAGCTGTTTAAGTGAACGTATTAAAATTAACACCCTATAAAATTAAAAATATAATTTCAATGTTTATGAAAAAAACATTGAAGGAGGTAAAAATGTCAAGATACACCAAATCAAGCTACAAACAAGCTCGTCGCGTTAATTTTTCATTACTTGAAAATGGTAAAGAATTAGCGAGAAAACCATATGGTCCAGGTCAACATGGCGCTGATAGAAAAAGAAAAGCTTCAAACTTTTCTAATCAATTAAAAGAAAAACAAAAAGTTAGATTCATGTATGGATTAAATGAAAGACAATTTAGAAAAACTTTTGAACAAGCTGGTAAAATGGATGGCGTTCATGGTGAAAATTTACTTAAATTACTTGAATCTAGATTAGATAATTTAGTTTATCGCCTAGGTTTTGCTACCACAAGACGTGCAGCAAGACAACTTGTAAATCATGGACATGTTACAGT